>JAIKVS010000250.1 GCA_024685535.1 Oscillospiraceae bacterium
GCTTCTCAAACTGGCTGCCCTTGGCGGAAAACCTGCTCATCGGATTTTCCTTTTCGCTGAGAGTGAGGCAGTGATCCTAGTTCTTCTGCTCTGCAAGGACATTGTCTAGAGGCACCATAGAAAGCGCCTTTCCTTTCGCGGGGCAGACGTTAACGCACGAACTGCAGCCCTGACAATCCAGAACATTCACCTGGATACGGTAGCTGTAGCCTTCGAATCCTTTGCCGGCAGCCTTCTTTGTTACACAGCTTTCTGGAGCGGCTGCTGCCTCTTCATCTGTGAAGAGGAAAGGTCTGATAGCAGCATGCGGGCAAACGAGTGAGCAGCGGTTGCAGCCTATGCACTTGTCAGCATCCCAGACGGGCACATTGTCTGCCACACCGCGCTTTTCATAGCGGGCGGTACCTACAGGCATAATGCCGTCAGAGTTGCCGGAGAATACACTTACGGGAATACTGTCGCCGGCAGCCCTGTTCATCGGTATCAGCACATCACGGACGAATCCTGGCAGACTGCCGTCAACCGCAGGTGTTTCATCCTTGAGGACAGCCCATTCGGCAGGTACATCTATCCTGACGAGGTCCTCAAGGCCTCTGTCGATAGCTGTGAGGTTCATATTTACTATCTTCTCGCCTTTGCGGGAGAATGTCTTCACAACTGCGTCTTTCATGTGCTTCACGGCTTCATCGATGGGCAGCACGCCGGAGAGCTTGAAGAAAGCTGCCTGCAGAACGGTACTGGTGCGGTTACCGAGCCCAATCTCCTCGGCTATGGATGTAGCGTCTATTGTATAGAACTGCACATTGCGCTCGGCAAGCAGGCGCTTCGTGCGATTGGTGAGGTTGGCAGCCAGCTGCTCGCCCTTCCAGCGGGTGTTAAGCAGGAATATGCCGCTGGGCTTAACCTCGCTGAGTATGTCATAGCTGTGCATGTAGCTCTGCTTATGGCAGGCCACGAAATCCGCCATTGTTACATAGTAGGAAGAGAGTATGGGCTCATGCCCGAATCTCAGATGGCTCCTTGTAAGACCGCCGGATTTCTTCGCATCGTACTGGAAATATGCCTGCACGTACTGATCGGTGTTATCGCCTATTATTTTGCAGGAGTTCTTGTTGGCACCTACGGTGCCATCGGAGCCGAGGCCCCAGAACTTGCAGGAGATTATACTTTTACCGGAGGTGACTATGTTCTCACCCACAGGCAGGGAACGGAATGTCACGTCATCGTTTATGCCTACAGTAAAGTGGTTTTTCTGATCACCGGCCATGTTGTCGAATACGGCCTTTATCTGAGCAGGGGTCGTATCCTTGGAGCTCAACCCGTAGCGTCCGCCGAGCAGTTTGACCTTCCGTCCGCTTTCCAGCAGTGCAGAGCTGACGTCTTCATATAGCGGTTCACCGAGTGCGCCCGGCTCCTTGGTGCGGTCGAGAGATGTCAGCACCTTACAGCTTGCGGGAATGGCATCGAGAAAATGCTTCATAGAGAAGGGGCGGTAAAGGTGCACCTGGATCAGACCGACCTTTTCTCCGTGTGCAGTAAGGTATTCCACTACCTCACGTGCGGCTCCGCATACGGATCCCATCGCGATTATAACGCGTTCCGCATCCGGGGCACCGTAGTAGTTGAAGAGTTTGTAGTCTCTGCCGGTCAGTTCGGAGATCTTCTGCATGTATCCCTCAACTACTCCGGGGAAGGCGTCGTATACCGGGTTGCAGGCTTCTCTGTGCTGGAAGAATATATCGTCATTCTCACCGGTGTTGCGCAGTGTGGGGTGCTCGGGGTTGAGCGCCCTGTCCCTGAACTTCTTCAGCTCGTCATAGTCCACGAGCTTTGCCATATCTACGAAGTCCAGCACTTCTATCTTCTGGATTTCGTGTGACGTGCGGAATCCATCAAAGAAATGCTGCACAGGAACATGACCTTTGATAGCGCTCAGATGCGCTACGGCACCCATGTCCATACATTCTTGAACACTGGATGAGGCGAGCTGCGCCCATCCGGTCTGGCGGCAGGCCATAACATCCTGATGATCACCGAAAATGGAAACAGATATGGAAGCAACGGTCCTTGCAGCGACGTGCATTACCGCTGGTAGTTGCAGTCCTGCGATTCGGTACATGGGAGGGATCATCAGCATGAGACCTTGAGATGATGTATAGGTCGTACCGAGCGATCCTGCTTCGCATGCGCCCTGCAGAGCTCCGCATGCGCCTGCCTCCGCCTGCATCTCCATCAGCTTTACGCGGCTTCCGAAGATGTTTTTCATCCCGTGTGCGGACCACTCATCAACGTGAGCAGCCATCGGGCTTGACGGAGTTATGGGGTATATCGTGGCCACTTCGGTGAAGGCGTATGAAATATACGATGCAGCCTCATTTCCGTCCATGGATCTGAATACTTTTTCAGCCAAAAAAAAGACCTCCTTTTTGAGCTGTATATTGTTATAAAGGTAAAATGATTATACCATATTGCTGTTAATAATTGAAGTATAGTGATTAAATAATAATCGTATGACAGAACTTGAAAATAATGGAAAGCGGTCCGGACTGAATGTACGGACCGCTGTTCTTTATATCTGCACTTCCTCTTCTTTTTCCTTTTCCTTATCCTTTTTGAACAGGAAAGGGAGGAAGCTGTTCTTCACTGCCTGTTTTGCAAGGTCGGAAAGAATGTGTTTAGTGGTTTCACTGAAATTCTTGAACTGAGGGAATAGTCTTTCCGCGTCTTCAAGGCCGTCGTCAGTCAGATCATCAAGTGTTCTGGAACCACCGGATTCCAGGGCTGCAAACAGTTCATCCACAAAAACGACGCGGTCCTCTCTGGTTATATTTCCGATCCATTTGTCCATAACTTCATTGATCCATTTGCTGGCTGAAGAGTTATCTTCTGCCGCAGCAAGCTTTCCGTGGTCTATCTCCCATGAGGCGATGTTGTGTTGCATCATACCGCTTTCAGAAGACTGTATTATCCTCGTATCGGTGATTTTTGGCTCAAATAGCTTACCTATCACTGAGAACTCTGGGATGATGCGTGTGGTTTTGGCGTCTATCCTTTCCATTATGCTCAGGTCCATGACCTCAGGGCAAAGCCCGGGACCATCGAGGCAGAAAATGTGCTCAACGCATTCTAGCTTGTCATCCGGTAGCATGCATGCAGCATATATCACCTGGTTTCCGCCCTTGGAATGCCCGCCCATTAACCATTTGCGGCCGGGAGTTATCAGTCTTTCGGCATAATCCTGAGCCATCTCCTGGGCTTTCGATTTGGTAAAGCTTATCATGCAATCCTCACGCCAGCCTGCCAAACTGTTGTCAGTGCCGCGGTATGCGATGAACGAAAGGTCTGCGTCATCATGGAAACAGACAGCGGAAAACTGCACCGGTGGATCGTCACAGAGTATATCAGCGTAGTTTGTCATAAGCAGATCACCGAAGCGCCTTGACTGCACGGCCGCCTCGAGGATCTCAAGATAACCGTCGGCTTTGCCGGTGATCTCAACTTGCACATTGCCATCATCAATCATCTTTTGACAGTCCTTTACTTTTGCCTCCTTTACCCCTCCGCTGAACACTGGCGAAAGATCAAAATAGGAAAGCGTGCAGAGCACTATCGCGTCGGCCTCACGAAAGCCTGTGGCGGAAAAGGGAAAATCACTCATCCAGAGAATATAATCGGTAAGGCTGTCCATAGTATTCCTCCTGCTTATAATTAGTTTTGATTAAGATCAGATTCATGGATAAAGTTCTATCGCATCGAGGAGACCGTCTATATCGTCCGCGGATACCTTCAGTGGACCACAAGCGTTGCGGGCTTTCAGCATCCTTTCCTCAAATCGATTAGCCATATTCTCATTGCCAGCCGCCTCGAAAAACTGGTGCCGGAAAGCCGCATCGGCATATTCGGCAACGTGGTATTCTTCGCTATATGCCGTCTCGAACGGTGCCACGTCATAATTTCTGTAATAGTAATTCCTCACCATGTCCGCATAATCGCCGGACTGAAGGGAATACTCCATGCTGCTGTAGGGATCTCTGTTGAAAGCACTGTGAAGTTCGTTTCTCATCCTGATCATTATGATGAGTGTTGCAATGGCGACTATCACGGTAACAATATTCAGCAGCTTCACTGTTTTTGAGGGAGTTTTCTCAACTGTCGCTTTCAGCATCAAGCAATACCTCCTCTATATAGGCTGCCTTGCGGTTATCTGTCATCGCAAGGAAGTCCTCCACCTCCGATTCGTCTATCCCGAGATAAATATTTATAAGATCCATCACCCTGTCCTTCATCTCATCCAGATGTCTGGAGTATTCGGCGGTCTCTGGGTCGTCACGTCCGCGCTCATAATTCTCCATGAAATACTCCAGAGATTGGCACAGCATCCTTATGTCGCTTGAAGCACTGTATTTCAGCCAGTTGTCACGGTTGCTGTGAAGGAAGAGTTTTTCCGTGTGCAGAAGAACATCCTTGTAGTATTCGCTGCACCAGTATACATGCTTGTAGCGCTCGAAGGCAGTACCATAGGTCCTTATTCCGTTATATGAGAAATACGAGGCAAAAGCAACATAGTCACCATCGTCGAGATAAGAGTCAAGCACGGTCATATAAGCATCCGGGTGCTTTTCTGCAGCCTTTTGCCGCATCAGTTCGGGAAAACCGTAAGCATTCTCAGTTATGACATACATCACTGCTGCAGCCACCAGCAGAAGGACAATTATTACCGTTCTGGGGATAATTCGTGCGTAGCGCTCGGAACGCCTTATCACCTCAGCCTCTGTATCGGCATATCTTCCGCGGAAGCTGGCCATGTCTGCGTAGTGCTGAACAGCCTGCTCATTGGCGTTGCCGCAGTACGGACAGTATTTCTGCTCAAGCCCAACTTCACCCCCACAGCATCTGCATTTCATCCTTCCATACCCCTTTCATTGAGAAAACGTTCGCATTCCTTGATCGAGATGAAACCGTCTTTACTGAGTATAATGAGAAAATATGAAAGTTCATCATTAGAAAGATTGAAGCGCTGTTCAAAGTCACTGATGAGCGGTGCGCGCATTTCCTCGAGCAGTACCCGTTCCTCGTTACTTATGTTTTTGATATAATCCAATTCGTAAAGCTCTATCTCATTAGAGAAAAGAAAGACCGGATCATCGTATCTCTCATCATATTCCTGCAGACTACTCTTTGCCAATTCTATCTGGAGCAGATAATCACAGAACCTGCTGTGACTGTACTGATATACGCTGTGTCCGTCATCTCTGGCCGCCCTGTAGGCATCAGCAAGGCCAGCCCAGTCTCCGGAGTCGTATAGCTTATCAAACTGTAAAAAGGCTTCTCTCTGCCAGAGGAATTCCTCCCGGCCTTTTCCGGCTTCGTCTCTGCCCTGTACTGCGCGCACTATTAGCGCTGCCGCAGCTATAACGAAAACTACAGCAATGGCAATAAGCAGCTTCCTGCCCAGCACGCGTGAATGGGCAATGGCTTTCCTGTCTGCCATTTCGCCGAGATCTTCAAGATTGCCCCTGATGTTTTCCAGCTTTGCCATATATTCCGACTCAGCTGCCGGCAGATTCATCCTGCCGCAGTACGGGCAGTTTGGCAGGGAAGAATCGAATTCGGCCCCGCAGCTTCTGCAGTTGATTATTCTATTTTGCTCTGCTTCACGATGCATATCGTTTATCCTTATAGAAAAATGACTGTATATATGATTATAGCGCATCCGGGACCGCCGTCAAGAAACATTATCAGTTAAGTTTACGATATCTTCCGGCGGATGGCACGGGAGACCAGTTTGTCCTTGTTCAATTGCGACAAATGAAAACGCCGAACTTTGCGCGATTTGGTCATAAAAATGCTTGCATTTTTCATATGATTAGTTTATATTCATGCTATTATTGCCAAATAC
Organism: Oscillospiraceae bacterium; assembly: GCA_024685535.1. Lineage (GTDB taxonomy): Bacteria > Bacillota > Clostridia > Oscillospirales > Oscillospiraceae > Limivicinus. Next base: position 5,900 of record JAIKVS010000250.1, read on the forward strand.
ATGTGTCTCTGATATGAATACACATGTGCGGTGAATGTTATTAGGAGGAAAACAAATGAAAAAGGTACTCGCATTAGTACTGGTTTTGGCACTTGTCTTTGCACTGGCCGCCTGCGGCGGATCCAAGGCTTCCGACAATACAGTCACTATCGGGGTTTTTGAGCCCGCTTCCGGTGATAACGGAGCTGGAGGCAAGCAGGAGACTCTCGGTGTCCAGTACGCCAATTCCGTCCAGCCCACCGTAGAGATCGGTGGCAAAACCTATAATGTAGTTGTCAAGTATGTCGACAATGAATCCTCGAATGATAAGGCCCCATCTGCCGCTGCGGAACTTGTCAGCGCAGGCAGTTCCATCGTTCTTGGTTCCTACGGCTCCGGTGTATCTATCGCTGGAGGCCCCACCTTTGAGGCTGCGGGCATTCCCGCCGTCGGCATCACCTGCACCAACCCCGCCGTCACAGAGGGCAACGGATACTACTTCCGCATTTGCTTCCTGGATCCTTTCCAGGGCACAGTTCTTGCCAACTACGCATTCAGTGAACTCGGTGTGACCAAGGCTTACTGCCTTAACAAGCTGGGTGATGACTACTCTGGCGGTCTCGTCAAGTACTTCATTGAAGCTTTTGAAGGACTCGGTGGTGAATGTGTCCATGAGGAATTTCCGGATGGCAACTCCGACTTCACCTCTTATGTTGCAAATGCGAAAGCAGCAGGCTGCGGTGTCTTCTTCAGCCCTGTCTCCACTGAGGCAGCTCAGCTGATCATCGACCAGGTCGTTGCTCAGGGAGCTTCCTTCCCGCTTCTTGCAGGCGACACATGGGATTCCAACGTTATCCTTCAGGCTGCCAAAGGCAAGGATGTTAACATCACCGTTACTACATTCTATCCAGAAGGCGCAGATGCTCAGTTTGACTCCAGCATCAAGGCATGGATCAACGGCAACAGCACCAACCTTGCCAACAACGGTGGCGATGATACCGTCGCAGCTGTCACCGCAATGGGTTATGATGCATACTTCTTCGCACTGGCTGCTCTCCAGAAAGCTGGATCCACCGATCCTGCAAAGGTCATGGAGGCCATCTGGAGCACTGAGATCAACGGTGTTACCGGTCCAATCGCTCTCGACCAGACCAATGGCGATGCCATCCGCAACACTGCCTTTGTAAAGCAGGCCGATACTGCCAACGGTACCTGGATCGCACTTGATCCCGTAACCATCAACTGATTAGCTAAAAACCTCAAAAGCGGCGGGGATCGTCTCCGCCGCTTTTTGCGAAAAAGCTTCTCTATCCCCCTCAAACGCTTCCAGAGGCTGAGCGATGCTCATTTTATAGTGAGTGATCGTCGCTCCGCCTCTGTATAATCCTCATCAAGGAGGTAATCAGATGTCCTTTCTGCAGAACAGTCTGCCCTATATACTTGCCGGCATATCCGTTGGCGGGCAGTACGCTCTCATAGCTATCGGCTATACGATGGTATATGGCATACTGCGGCTAATAAACTTTGCCCACGGCGATGTTTTCATGGCAGCGGGAATGTTCATGGTGTTCCTTTCAGCCAGCATGCCTCTCGGCGCAGCCATTCCACTCGTGCTGCTGCTCACGGTACTCCTCGGCTTCCTTATAGAGCGCGCCGCATATAAGCCGCTTCGTTCGGCACCGCGTATGTCAGTTATGATATCCGCCATAGGTGTGAGCTATCTCATCCAGAACTGTGCCCTGTATTTTACCGGTGGTCTTGCCAAGGTCTATCCTCAGCTTCCATGGCTGAGCGATACAGTCACCATTTTCGGCGCTGTCACGAAGCGCGTAACGCTCATCACCCCAATCCTCACCATAATTCTGGTAGTAGGCCTTTCGCTATTCATCCGGTATACCAAGGTCGGCATAGCGATGCGTGCCGTCTCCAAGGATTTCGAAACAGCACGCCTCATGGGCATAAAAGTAAACTCTGTCATCTCGGCTACGTTCATAATCGGATCGCTGCTGGCCGCTGTCGGAAGCCTCCTGTATTTTACAAACTATGCCTCCGTAACGCCTACCTCAGGCGGTATGCCGGGACTTAAATGCTTTGTGGCCGCGGTATTCGGAGGAATAGGGTCTATCCCTGGGGCGGTTATAGGAGCATTTATAATAGGTATTGCTGAGAACATAATAAAAGGCCTAGGCTGGACCACTTTCTCCGATGCCTTCACTTTTGCGCTCCTTATAGTGATCCTGCTCGTCAAACCCACTGGCCTCTTCGGTGAAAAGGCCACTGACAAGGTATGAGGTGAGCAGGATGAAACTGAAAAATGAAAAAAAGAAGGATGCTCTCTGCACCCTCATTGCTATAGCCGTTATGCTCGTAGTGCTCCTTGTTATGGAGCTCACAATGAAGAGTACGTCTATCCTGTTCACGATACTGAAGAAAGGCATGATCTATGCCCTCGTCGCAGTTTCCATGAACCTGCTCAATGGCTTTACAGGCCTGTTCTCTCTCGGACAGGCTGGCTTCATGCTCATCGGTGCCTATACCTATGCCATCTTCTCCATGCCAACAACAGTCAAACTCGGTGATACGGTGTATAAATACTATGACTGTGTGATCAGCCTGGAGCTTGGCATCCTGCCTGCGCTACTCCTTGCGGGCATATTTGCCGCTGTATTCGCGGCGCTCATCGGTCTCCCTGTACTGCGCCTCAAGAGCGACTATCTTGCAATAGCGACACTCGGCTTCGCGGAGATCCTCCGCGCTTTCTTCCAGTGGGATGCCATGGGACCTGTCACCAACGGAGCAAACGTTCTGCGCCAGTACAAGGACCTGACGAAAGTGAAGATCCCTTTCACTGACATCACCTTCCCACCGACGCTGTTTTGCTTCCTCATTGCAGGTTTCTGTATAGCTATCATAGTTCTGCTGATAAATTCGTCATATGGCCGTGCCTTCAAGGCAATACGCGATGATGAGATCGCAGCCGAGGCTATGGGCATAAACCTTTTCAAGCACAAGGAAATGAGCTTCGTCATAAGCTCTTTCTTTGCCGGCATCTCCGGTGCGCTTTTGGCTATGTTCCAGTATACGGTGCAGGCCGCACAGTTTAAAACGGCAATGACCTATGAGATTTTGCTGATAGTAGTCATCGGCGGCATCGGCTCCATTACCGGCTCCTGCATTGCGTCATTTCTCTTCATTGCATGCAACGAGTGGTGGCTTCGCTTCCTCGATGAATCCTCCAATAACATCCTCGGACTGAATATACTTCGTTCGGGATTCCGCAAGGTTGTGTTCTCTATAATAATCATGATAATAGTGCTCTTTTTCTCAAAGGGTATCATGGGAGAGCGCGAATTCTCATGGGCCGGAGCGCGTGCTTTTTTCCGGGATCCATTCGGACTTGTTTCCAAGCGGAAAAAGACGACCGTTTCAGAGGAGGTGAGCGGCGATGTCTGATCAGGTACTGCGGATGGAAGATGTGACGATGCAGTTCGGCGGTGTTGTTGCAGTTAATAATCTCTCTCTTGAAGTGAACCGCGGCGAGATCGTCGCCCTCATTGGCCCGAACGGCGCAGGAAAGACCACCGCCTTTAACTGTATTACCGGCGTTTATGAACCGACCAATGGCCTCGTATACTACGAAGGCAATCTCATCGTTGCAAACCACCCGAGCGGGAAAATGAAAAATGCCTATCAGGGCATGAACTCCGAGAAATATCTCAGCATCAAACCAATTGACCCAACACCCGACCATATAACGAAGCTCGGCATTGCACGCACCTTCCAGAACATTCGTTTATGGAAGAGCATGACCGTGTTCGAGAATGTTCTGACTGCCAAGCACATGAGGGCAAAACAGAACGTGTTCACCGCCACTTTCCGGCTAAATGCCGCGGAAGAACGCCGCATGCGTGAGGAGACTCTGGCTCTCCTGGAGGAGCAGAATCTGCTCCAGTTCAAGGACGATCTGGCAACGTCTCTTCCTTACGGACTACAGCGCCGTCTTGAGATAGCCCGCGCTCTGGCGACTGAACCGAAACTCCTGCTTCTCGATGAGCCGGCTGCCGGCATGAACCCGCAGGAGACAGAGGAACTGGGACAGTTCATAGTTCAGATAAAGAATAAATACGACCTTACCATCTTTATGATCGAGCACCATATGGATCTTGTCATGCGCTTTTCCGACAGGATCTATGTCATAGACTTCGGCAGGCTCATCGCTACCGGCACACCGTCCGAAGTTCAGGCAAATCCGAAGGTCATCGAAGCATATCTGGGGGTGGCAGAAGATGAGTGAAACCATTCTTTCCATCAGTGATCTGAAGGTCAACTACGGCGGGATTGAAGCCGTCAAGGGTATCTCCTTCGATGTGGAGGAGGGGAGCATAGTAACACTTATCGGCGCAAACGGAGCTGGCAAGAGTTCCACCCTCCGCACTATAGCCGGCCTTGTAAAGCCAGCCGGAGGAAAGATAGTCTTTCGCGGGGATGACATCACCAACTACGACACCAACGTCATAGTGCGCAAGGGGATCACGCTTGTTCCCGAGGGGCGCCGCATATTCCCGGATCTCACTGTCCAGGAGAATCTCCGCGTGGGAGCTTATCTCCGCAGCGACGATATCTCCGCCGACTTCCAGTGGGTATATGACCTGTTCCCGCGTTTAAAGGAACGTACGTGGCAGCCGGGAGGCACTCTCTCCGGCGGCGAGCAGCAGATGCTCGCAGTTGCCCGTGCCTTGATGAGCAGGCCAAAACTCATCATGATGGACGAACCCTCCCTCGGCCTCGCGCCGCTGGTAGTGCGTGGTATCTTTGATATAATCCGCGAGATCAACGCCCAGGGCGTCACTGTCCTGCTCATTGAGCAGAATGCAAATATGGCCCTGAAGGTCGCAGATTATGCCTATGTGCTTGAGACCGGACGTATAGGCCTCTCCGGCACAGGGAAGGAACTTCTTACCAACGATGATGTCCGAAAGGCATATCTCGGAAGCTGAATACTGATAATAAAAGGAGCCGCAAAACGGCTCCATTTTTATACCCAAGATTAATATTATGTAAACTTAAATGCGCTTCCAGTTTACTCAAGGCTGAGAATGTTGTCGAACGCGATACGCGTGCCGTCGCTGAGTTCCAGTACGGATGAGTACTCGTCCACCTTTATTGCAGCTCCCGTAACGGTCCTGTAGTTGCCACCGTCTTTCTTTAGATCCTTTTCGAAGAAGACTACGGTAACGGATGGGTTCGTCTTTATCCTTGCTTTCAGCGAGTTCAGCATCCTGCTTATCTCATGCTTTTCGCTCTCCGAAAGTTCGTGCTTCATGTCAGTCAGTCGGGCTGTCTCAACTATAGCGGCATCATATCCAGTGAGCGCGGCAAAAGGGGAGAACTGTGCCGCACGGTCCGCCAACGGCATCTGCGGATGTGTCTCAGAAACATGGTGGGGCATATCTATTATATCGTCATAATCATGGCAGATCTCCATCATGCCTTATGCCCTCCAATCTGTTTGTTCCGGTCGCGGCCTGTGGCACCTTCTTTGTAGCTGGTGCCGTGCAGGATAGAATTTTTGCCGTAGCGCTGTTTTATGGAGAGCATGGCATGCTGAAGACGTTTTTCCTTCTCGAGTTTCTTCTCTTCATCGGCGTTCCGTTGCTTCTCGTCACCGAATTCGGAGAAAAGGTCCATTTGCTCAAACTCCGGCTCTTCGCAGTTGCTTTCTGCCGGAACCACCCGGTTCGCTATAACATACATCCTCCGCACCAGAAGTTGCGGGTCAACTATCCTGTCAAACAGCCTCAGCATTGCATCCAGGATAAGCTTTGTGCTGGATGTATGCTTTCCGATGTTCTCAGAGCCGTGAGCTTGCTTCGGGACCTTCCTCCCATACCAGTCCTCGGTCACCTCTCCATGGAATCCTCCCTTAAGGTTTTCGACGTCATAGCCCACCGTCAGCACGACCTGATCTGTGACAAGGCGTTTTTCCACCAGGTCCATCACGAGCCCTTCAGTCATCTCTCGGACAATAATCCGGGCTTTTTCCACAGTATAAGGTTCCTGCAGCACCTGACCAACACTGATACTGTTGTTTTCAGGCCTGTAAGCCTTGATGTGCTTTATCTCACATGGCTCCCAACCCCAGGCGTGGTCTATGAGTAGCTCCGCATTTATACCGAAAAGTCTGTAGAGCAGCTCTTCGTTTATGTATTCTCCAGACCCGGCAACGGAACAGCGGGCAATGTCGCCCATTGTATAGATACCGTATTCCGCCAGCTTCGCTGCGTAGCCTCTGCCTACGCGCCAGAAATCCGTTATCGGCTTATGCCCCCAGAGATACTGCCGGTACGTGCGCTCGTCAAGTTCAGCTATCCGCACTCCATCCTTATCTGCCGGACTGTGCTTTGCCCATATATCCATCGCGACCTTGCATAGGAAGAGATTCGGACCTATACCGGCTGTCGCCGTGATACCTGTGGTGCGAAGCACGTCATGTATCAGCATCATGGCAAAATCGTGCGCGGACATTCCGTGCACATCAAGATAGGGTGTCGCATCGATAAACACCTCATCTATCGAGTATACGTGTATATCATCCGGCGCTGCGTATTTTAGATATATCTGATAAATGCGCGTGCTGTATTCCATGTAGTAGGACATACGCGGTGTCGCTATGATATAGTCCAGCTCCAGTGAAGGATCGCGACTGAGCTCCTCTGCATCTGATGAGCTTCCGCTGAACTCATGGCCGGGTGCTTTTGCTCTGCGCCTGTCGTTTACACGCTTTACCTGCTGCACTACTTCAAATAGCCGGGCCCTGCCGGATATTCCGCAGGCCTTTAAGGAGGGAGACACCGCGAGACATATGGTTTTTTCAGTCCTGCTTCTGTCAGCCACTACAAGGTTAGTGGTAAGCGGATCTTTTCCCAGCTCTACGCACTCGACTGAGGCATAGAAGCTCTTCAAATCAATTGCTACATATATCTTTTCTGTCATCGCGCCCACCGCCTTTCTGCTTAACCTGCCGCTGCACAAAGCGCTGACGCTCACTCCTCGTTTATAAGAGACTCGCTTATAAAATAAGTATCCACTGTGCCCTGAGTTATCATAACTGATTCCTGATGGAAGAATGCGCAAAGATCCTTTGCAACTTCGTTCACTGTATCCTCGTCTACTTCGATCAGCGAGATCACCAGGGTATTCTCCTGTGTGTATTCTCCGTTTTCGTGGATGTAACCGCCCTGTGCCAGCGAGAAAGAAAACGGTATCCCGTAGCTTCGGCATACGTTTTTCAGTATCCCTATATATCTTTCTGTCTCATGCTCCTGTCTGAGAGTGAATGCATCATTCAGGCCGATGTATATTTTAGTCTCTGTCATTTCTCCTCCTCAGGCTCATCGGGCTTCAGCCCGTATCAGCTGCGGCGCTTCGGCTGCCAGTATGCCCAGCGCGCTGTCATAGTCTGTAAGATAAGGCCTGACCTCATTCTCACTCACGATCACGGGCATCCTGTCATGTGTCTCGATCATCGAAGCGTTCGCCGCACGTGTCAGTATAACGAAGCGCGTCTGCCCGGCCGCAATTTCGTATACCCCGCAAAGATACATTGCGTGGTTTGAGCCAACCTTAAAGCTATATTTCGTTCTGTCTGCATTGGAGCTCCATTCATAAAACTCGGTAGCTGGAAGTATAATACGATGCATTCTCAGCGCTTCAGCAAAGCTGTGCTTTAAAGCGGCAGTTTCAGACCTCGCATTCAGCAGGAGTCCACCGTTTTTAAATCCGGAGAATCCGAATACAGCTGGTACGGCCTTAATTTTCCCATTGATCGATATAAGAGCAGGCACCGTGTCGCCGGGAAAGATCTCACCGGTTTTGTATGTGCCGGGCCAGTTCCTTTCCATCATCTCAATTATTGCAGCAAGCTTTCCGTCGGGCTCTCTGCCTTCCATGTAATATCTGCAGCACATCCGGTTCTGTCACCTCAGTTTTCTTTTATCATGCTGCGTCCGTTCATCCCATCAGATAAGCGGCGGTCTCCTCCATGTTTTCAAACACGGCCTCAGAAAGCTCCATCATCTCGTCATTTACCGGCAGAAGGTCCGGAACCATTATAGGCCTCAGATTTCCTCTTGATGCAGCCCTAATGCCGTTATAGGAATCCTCTATGGCGTAAGCTTTTTCAGGGGCAACGCCAAGCTTTTTGCAAGCGAGAAGAAATATATCCGGTTCCGGCTTGCTCGCAGTTACCATATCCCCGGTGATCACTTCATCGAAATAGGTGGATATGCCCGCGTCATCGAGCTGGTTAAAAACGGTCTGCTTTCCGGTTGAAGAAGCCAGAGCTACCTTTTTGCTGTTTTTCCTAAGAAGGCCCAGTATTTCTCTTACACCGCTCTTCAGGGGAAGCCTGCCGCCGTCATATTTTTCATGGTAAGCGCGGGAAGCCTCCTTCTTGAAAGCCTCATAGGGAAAATCATCTCCATATGCATCCTGCAGGATCCTGTCGGTCCTTGCTGTATTGCATCCGATACAATCAAGGTAAATAATTTCAAGTTTTCTCATCCCATATTTGTCGGCAAGAGCCAGCCAGCACTCCATCGTGGCTCGCTCTGAGTCGAATATAACGCCATCCATATCGAAGACGACTGCGTCAAAATCCTTCATCTGTCTGATCTCTCCCGAGTATCCTCAGTAACATTTTCTAAATTATATCATATAAATCTGTACATTAATACGTTTTTCCATATTAATAAGCCGTTGCTACGAGAAGGTTGGTCGGGAAAAAACCAGGACGTCTCCGGAGAGACGCCCTGGTTCCTTATACTGAATATCGGTAATGCAGCACTTAAAGTGCTTTATTGATCAGTTGACCTTCTCTTTGAAGACCTTTGCAGCCTTGAAAACGGGAGTGTTGCTTGCAGCAATCTTGATGGCCTTGCCGGTAGCAGGATTGCGGCCGGTGCGTGCATCGCGATGTTTGCAGCTGAAGTTGCCGAATCCGAATACGGAAACGGGCTCGCGTGCTGCGAGAGAATCAACGATGGAATCAAATACGCAGTTGACAACAGCGGTGGCTGCTTTCTGGGTGAGGCCGTTCTCGGCGGCTACCTTTTTGATGAGATCGGTTTTGTTCATTTGGCTTTCTCCTTTTTACTATTTTTAAAATTATACACAAAATATTTTACAGGGTATTTTGCCACGGATGATTATAGCATTGTCTGCCGGCATAGTAAAGTACTAAAAAGGCCGAAGAGTGCTTTAATAGCAATATTTATTTCACTTTTGGGCACGACTGGTGTGGCCTCGTCAGTCTGGCAATAAATAAGCAGGTGCTTTGGCACCTGCTTATGACAGCCCTTGTGGTAGAATTACATGTCTTTGGAATTTGTGGAGTTTATAAGATTACCGTTCGCTCCGTAATAATTCACAGTTACTTCTTCGCCTTGGCGGCCTGAGAACATGTTGTACATTGCACCGTATACGAAGAAACTGAAGGCGGCAACGCTCTCACCGAAACCCACCTCGTTGGTTGTGAGATAGATGTCGAACTTAGTGTATCTGTCATTGTGGGTGATCTTGGAGATAGCATAAGTGGAACCGTCGCACATGTCAAGAAGATCCTTCTCAATAGTGGCGGCATAGCTGTCCAGCATCATCTGGTGCTGAGCCTTGGTCATCTTGAGGGTGACGGAACCATCCTTGTTGAGCTTGCCGGAGGTGTATGCCATGCCGGCCTTCGCATCAATGTCCTTCTGGGTGGCATCGGCTCCCGCAAAACCTTCGGGCATGGTCACGTAAATGTAGGAAACACCCTTTTCCTTCTTTATTTCAGCCTGATCGCCTATATCACCCCATTCCTCTTCGATGCTCTGGGAATTCGCGGCGTCCGCGCTTCCTGATGCAGCGGCAGCTCCGTCATATGCCGCTTCGGCTTTTGCACCACAGGCGCAGAAAGTGAGCATAAGGGCCAGAATAAGGACTATGGGAATTATTTTTTTCATATCAGTTTACCTCATTTTTCTTGCCGCTTCAGCTAGTCTGCATGAGAGGCGGCGGGTGTTTTCTCTAATTTATACGAGGCGGCTGCGGGAAAGGACGCTCCGAGGCAAATAAAATTTAATATTTATATATTGTATTGCATGCCTGCTGTTCGGTAAAATATAATATCAGAAAGATTGACCCAGCTGTAGACATTCTGTTAATAATCAATACCGATATCAAGGATCTGTTCCGGATGAAAGCTCTGATAGTTTTTCAGCTGATTGCCCTGTCCTCGCTTGCGATATACATGCTCTATATAATCTATTACATGGCGGTCCCTCTGATGCGCCTTAGATTTCTCATGTTCCTCGCATATAAGAAGTACCGCTGCACGGAGATCCGCATCAGCGACACGGGCGTGGTGGTGAGAGTACCGATCAATGGACATGAGCATACGCTCTGGGGCAGGATAGACCCTGACCAGGATATGGCTTATTACGCTATGGCAGCGTGCAGTGAGCTGAAAAAGATCCTTCGGGACATACGCAGGGGCAATATCTGACAGATTCCGAAAAAAATAATCTTTATTCTGAAAAAAAGCTTGACTTTCCACTTTGTGGAAGGATTACATTTGCCTCAGAAGCTATCCGGAAGGGGGGGATGATCTTCATGAAAATCAATCAGGTAGAGGAACTCGTGGGTATCACAAAAAAGAATATACGCTTTTATGAAGCTCAGGGTTTGCTGTCGCCTGAGAGAGATCCGGAGAACGGATACAGGGAATATTCCCTCAGGGATGTTGAGCAGCTCAAACGAATTAAGCTGCTGCGCAAGCTGGATGTCCCTTGCGAGAAGATCCGTCAGGTCTCGTTTGGGGAACTTAAGCTTTCAGACTGCCTGCAGGAGCATAAGCAGGATCTCGGCAGACGCGCTGAAGACCTTGCGCAGATGCAGGAGCTCTGCTCACAGCTTGTGGAAACGGGATCTCAGTTTGATGGACTTGATTCGTCCGCCTGGCTCGACCGGATGGCTGCACTCGAAAAAGGAGGCGTAAGATTCACAGACATGACAATATCGGATGTAAGACGCAGAAAATGGGGAGCATTGATTTCTGCGGCGGTATGCGTGCTGTTTATGATCGCGCTGATTTGCATGGTCTTTTGGGGCAACAGTGAAGACCCTCTGCCCACGGGAGTGTTCATTTTCATCGTCCTGATCCCTGTCGGGATCATAGCGGGCATAGTGCTGGCGCTGGTGCAGCGCATGAAAGAACTTAAAGGAGGAGAACTTGATGAAGCTGGTAAGTATTGATACTATCCCTGGAAAAATCTATGAGGCGCTCGGTATTGTAAAAGGCACTGTCGTTCAGACTAAGAACATCGGCAGAGACTTCATGGCCGGGATGAAAACGCTGGTGGGCGGAGAGATAGTCGGCTATACCGAAATGCTCAACGAAGCGAGACAGATCGCCACCAAGCGTATGGTGGATGAGGCTGAGGCGCTCGGTGCGGATGCCATAGTCGG
>JAIKVS010000015.1 GCA_024685535.1 Oscillospiraceae bacterium
AAAAAAACATATGAAATCCGGGGATCCCGTGTGGTAAAATGATCGTGCAGTATCAACTGCCTTGGGAGTGCTTTCACAGCGGCCGGCGGGGCGGCAGCCCGGTCCGGCGGCAGATCTTCGCTTGAACATCTCTCTGTATTACCGGCCGTATCGGCTCTGCCGCAGCGAATCGCGCCGCAAAGGAGGTGTCAGGCAATGACTGCCATAGATACGGTGAAAAGCAGGATAGCGGATCTTTACAGAACGGATCCGGACATCACGGCAAATATCAATCTGACAGCGTCGAGGAGCAGAAAAACGGTTCTTTCGGGCGTTCACGCCGTGATCAAAGGAGTATACCCGAATATTTTCAGGATTGAGGAAGCAAGCACGGGGAACCCGAGGCAATTTACCTTCAGATATGCCGACGTGCTCACGAAGACGATTGAGATATCGGAACTGGGGATAGAGCTGGCTGAAGAAAAACGGCCGAGAACAGCCAGAAGACAATAAAGACCGGAGGTGCACCATGGAAGCGCTTGAGGCGATATTCACCAGAAGAAGCATACGAAGCTATAGGGATGAAGCCATTGCGGACGAGACTATGCAGCTTCTCCTTAAGGCGGCCATGAGCGGACCCAGCTGCGTTAACGCGAGGGACTGGAGCTTCATCGTTGTACACGACAGGGAGATGCTGAACAAAATGGCCGACGCCAACGGGCGCCCGGCAGAGCCGCTTCGCAGTGCCGCAGCCGCAGTGATGGTATGCGGAGACCTGAACCGCTCTTTCCCGCCCGCAAAGGACTACTGGGTGATAGACGGAGCCATCGCGGCACAGAACATAGTGCTCGCCGCCCATGCTCTCGGACTCGGAAGCGTATGGCTCGGGACATGGCCGCAGAAGGAGCGCGTTGAAGCTCAGGCGAAGCTGTTCGGGCTTCCGGAAAGCATTGTTCCGCATTCTGTCATCGCGCTCGGATACCCGCTGAAGGAGTCGGCGGAACGTGATGTATTCGAATCGGACAGGGTACACATGGAAAAATGGTGATATAAAAGAGAAATAAAGACCGGTGATTTATCGCAATTACTCCGGGCACGGACGCCTTCCTCATATAGCCCGCTAACGCTTGTTTTTAGTTGCTGTTAGTGATACTCTTAAAATGAAACCAGGCAAAAGGAGACTGAGGCTATGGGGATCTACAGCATTGTCTTCGATCGTGACCCGAAGGATTTTTCCAGACAGGGCGGTGCTGATGCGAGAGACGCCCTCTATTCCTGCGTGGAGATGGGCGACCTTGCGCGATTCGAACAGGTTTTCGGCGATTTTGATGATACGCTCATGTCACTCATCAAAGACGACAGGACCCACTATAAATTCACTATCCAGTATGTTATGGCGCAGCTGGAGCTGATAGCGGTGCGCGGCGGGCTTTCTCTTATGGAGTGCAACGAGCTGGAGGACAGATACTACCGCCGGCTTGAGACCACTGCATCGCCGGCAGAGGCTGTTGCCCTGCTGAAGGACCACTGCCGGGCGCTCACGGAAATGATCGCCGAATGCCGGGAACTTAGCCCGATAACGCGTGAATGCCGGGCCTATGTTCAGAGCCACCTTTATGACGATCTGTCCCTCCCGGCTATCGCCGCGGCCCTGCAGTACAGCGAGAGCTATCTTTCCCACAGGTTCAGGGAAGACCTTGGCCAGAGCGTGAACGATTACGTGCGCCAGATGCGCATTGCCAGGGCAAAGACTCTTTTGCGTCAGGACTGCTCCGTTGCCCAGATCGCGAACATGCTCTGTTTTTCTTCACAAAGTCATTTTGCAGTCGCCTTCAAAAAGGCCACCGGCCTGACGCCCTCAGCCTACAGGAAGAGCCTCCCTGACGGATCATAAAAAAGCAGGATTTTGATAATTCACAGCCGCAGATTTGTATCTTCAAAACTGCGGCTTTGTTATGCTTTATCCATCTGATCCGATAAGCTTGAAACGGGAGGTATAATATGAATACTGATCAGAAAGCGCCCTCGTCAGGACGCATCCCAATGCGCCAGCAGCTTGCCTACGCTCTCAGTGAGCTGGCGTCCTGCCCTTTGTATACCATTGTTTTCACGTTCCTCACCTTTTTCTATACCGATGTTCTCGGCATGGACGCCGGCACCGTTGGTATAGTTATCCTGGCAAGCAAGATCTTCGACGGCATCAGCGATCTCTGGGCCGGCAACCTCATCGACCATACCCATACCCGCAACGGCTCCGCCCGCCCCTGGATCCTGCGTGCCGCGATCCCTCTGGCGCTGAGCTATGTGCTCCTGTTCACAGTGCCTGAAATGGGCAATATCGGCAAGATCCTCTATATCTTCGTCACATATAACTTTGCCATGACTGTGGCCTTCACGATAAACAACTGCGCCATAAACGCGCTGCCGGTTTATATGTCCAACGACACCACCAGCCGTTCCTCAGCCTACGCGGTGCGCACCATTTTCGCGGGCGTGGTCCAGATGGCTGTGTCTATGGTGTTCCTTAACCTGGTGGACAGCCTCGGCGGCGGCCAGGCCGGCTGGATAAAGGTCTCCGGCATTCTGGCGGCGGTCTCCCTGGCGTTCAGCCTCGTCGTATATTTCGGGACCCGCGAGCGCGCGGTCAAAACAGGGGAGGAGCCGGCGGAGAACGGCCCCTTCAAAACCGCAATCGGCTCTGTCCTTAAAAACAGATACTGGTTCATGGTTCTGGCCATGATCCTTATAATTGCTCTCCATCAGGTGGCCACGCTCACAGTCGGAGTGTACTATGCCAAGTATATCCTGCTGGATGAGAAGCTGGCGGGCAATCTGGTGCTTTACCATCATCTCGGCGGCGCTGTGGGAATGCTGGCCATGCCCTTCATTCTCCGCACGGCATCTCAAAGCGCAATGCGGTATTTGCCGCAGGACTTTGCATGGTAGCCGGCTCGCTGATCTCCGTCTTCCGGGGCGATGGCGTGTTCCTCATTATATCCCTCGCTCTCCGCGGCATGGGCTTCGGTATCACCAACAGCCTCTACTATGGCATGCTCGCCGATTCAGTGGACTACGGTGAATGGAAGACCGGTGTCCGCGCCACTGCCGTTACCACCAGCGCGGCGAGCGTCGGCAACAAACTGGGCTCCGGTCTGGGCTCCGCCCTGATAGGGCTGGCCCTTTCTTCCGCCGGATATGACGGGCTGAAAGCCGTTCAGACCGCTTCCGCCGTCTCCTGCATCCGTATAGTGTTCGTGGTGCTTCCGCTGATACTCTATGCACTGCTTCTGGTGCTCATGTTCTTCTACAGGCTCGATGCGCAGCTGCCTCAGATCCGCCGGGAACTGGACAGCAGAAACGAGGCATGAGGTAAACTTCATGAAAAGGATCCCTGTTAAGCATATCCCCGCAAACCCCTCTCTGGAAGGCCTTTCCCGCCTTATCACCGATGTTGTGTATTCCGAGGCGCAGGGCAAGCCTCTGCACCTGGATCTGCTCATACCGTGGACGGTGGAGCGCAAATGCGCCCCCGGGCTCTATCCCCTCATAGTATTCATCCAGGGCAGCTCCTGGACAAC
>JAIKVS010000057.1 GCA_024685535.1 Oscillospiraceae bacterium
TGCCCATAGCAGACATCATCCGAGAGGCAGGCACCTTTGCAAAGCTCCGGGCATCCCGCTGCCGCGAAATATTTCTGATAAGGACAGGCGGTGATATCCACGCTGATTGCTGTGTTTGTCATATCATGGTATATGGAAGTAAAGCCTGCTGCTTCGTTAAAGGAAGTCAACAGCATCTTTTGGAATACTTTTATAAACAATCCCGGCATTCCGGGAAGCCTTGTTGCTTTATCAAGAAGTTTTCCAATCGGCAAAGCGTACTTCACTGTGGCGTCTTCCATAATCTGATAGGCCTCTTCTTTTGGAAGATACTCACAGATGCACAGATACAGTGCCGCATTCATAAAGATCAGATCGGTGTGCTGTTTTACTGCAGGCGGGAGATTGCTATACTGTTGCTGAAGGTTCAAATATTTTCTGTCTGAAGCCTTCATGATCTGATCCGCTGTATCCTTCCCGAGACGCGCTTCCAGATCCCGATAAATATAGCGTATTTTCTTATGACGATTTGACGATATTGGGCGAACCTTTTCGCGATTTCCACCGAATAATTTTGATATATTCATCAATTGTTCCTCACAGATTCACGGACTAGAAAATTCCGAGTTATCAAGATAATCTTACCACATAGCACCTACCCTGTAAAACAAAAAAATCCGGGAGCCTTTTACAGCCCCCGGTCCATAAACTTTATCACGCCATCTCCGGCTCTGCTTCTTTTCCTCTTTTCATCAGCATTACCGCAACCATCGTCACCAAAACGACCGAAACATACAAAAGGATCGACCAAACAGGTAACGGCTGCACTGTATGCTGTACCGGCGTTACTTCCGTCGCCGGCATTGTAAGGATCATAATGAATGAAGTAAGCAAAAGCAGAAACGATACGATTCTTTTCATGATGAAGGCCCATCCTTTCTCTCAAAATTCTTGATCATATTTTACTACCCGCCAACGGTCTAATTCAACAACATTTTGTAGCCAGCTCTTAAGTTTTTCTCAAGATATTGTTTTTCACACCTTTACTGTGATCCCAGCCTTAAATTTAACTTCTAACCCATCATCCAACACTGTCACGTTTTCCAGATAACGAATGACCAGGTCATTGTCAAACCGCGTGATCCGTCCATTCAGGATCAGTCCCTCCGGAAGCTCGTGCTTGGTCCAGCGGAAGAAGTCATCATAGTTGTAGCAGGCTCCGTGAAGCTCTGGCTCTTCCTTTTCATCCGAGTCCAGTTTCATTTCATCCAGCAGTTCCAGAAGAAATTGTATTTGTAGTTCCCTATAGCTATACTCTGCGCGTTGTACTATTAGTCTTCTTTCATCACATCTCAGTGAAGTAATTTCTCTATCAAGATCGTCAGCCCCTTTTTCATTCCCATCCTTTTCAAATTGTACTATTTCTTCCTCTTTTCTTGAAATGGAGTCATGGAATTTCTCTAAAGCCGAATTGATTTCGCTTTTGTCGCCGTTTTCAATTTCACTATATAGCATAATCAAGTTTTCTCGATAAGAAGGTAAGCTATTCAAAGCGATAACAATGCTTCTCTCAGCTTCACTCTCAAGAATAACCCTGCAACCACACCTGCTGTTTTTGCTGAAACGCTTTGTACTCACCTTTCCACTTTGATAACGACATCTCCACTCAATTTTGCCTTCTCTCTTCACTCTTTTCAGTGCGCGATTGCAGTATGGACAAATTAATCTGCGGCCAAGAGCTATGGTCGAGCCAAATCGGATCTTGGTCGGGTCATTTTTCAGTGATCCTCTACGCAGTACTTCTTCTTGGGTCAAAGTAAACACCTCTCTCGGGACTATCGGCTCATGGTGATCTTTGACATAATATTGAGGAAGTTGCCCTGTATTCTTTATTGTTTTGTGTGTCAGAAAGTCTTCCACATAATACTTTTGTAGAAGCATGTCTCCACAGTACTTTTCATTGCTTAAGATACTTGAAACAGCTGATGCATACCACTGCCCCTTACCGCTTGCAGTTATTGTATGGCTTTTATTCAATCGATCCGCAATCATTCCTGGGCTATAGCCTTCAAGATACTCCCGATAAATACGCCTGGCAATTATTGCCTGCTCAGGATTGATAACATATTCACCACGCTGCTCGCCTGGATCTAATCCCAAGAAGATTGAGGTGTTAAGTCGTCCAATTCCATTTTGAAACCCGAATTCGATCCCCATTTTAGTGTTCTTGGAAATTGACTCACTCTCTTGCTGTGCCATACTGGCAAGGATTGTTATTAGCAGCTCGCCAGAAGCTTCCAAAGTATTGACATTTTCCTTCTCAAATAATACTGCAACCCCCAATGATTTCAGCTTTCTGATATACGTTAAGCAATCAATTGTATTTCTTGCGAAGCGACTGATGCTCTTCGTTATCACAATGTCGACTTTACCAGATTCACATAAATTGATCATTTTCTTGAACCCTGGCCTTGTATCTGCTTGCGTCCCGCTTATTCCTTCATCCGCAAACATACCAGCAAATTCCCAATTGGGATTATTTTTTATCACTGATGTATAGTGTGTGATCTGAGATTCATAGGACCCATCCTGATCATCTGTCGATACCCTTGCATAGGCTGCTACACGGATCTTATTTGGTTTTTCCTGATTATTAGTATCTCGACGACGTTTCGCTCTGATGACTTTTATTTCCATTATCGACTCCCGCGCTATTCTCTGCGGTATGTATTCCTTCTATACATCTGGTGGCATGTTACACCTTCACTGTGATCCCAGCCTTAAACTTCACTTCAAATCCGTTTTCCAACACCGTCACGTTCTCCAGATACCGGATGACCAGATCGTTGTCAAATCGCGTGATCCGTCCATTCAGGATCAGCCCGTCCGGAACCGAATGCTTTGTCCAGCGGAAGAAGTCATCGTAGTCATAACAGGCTCCGTGCAGCTCCGGCTCTTCCCGCTCATCAAGGTCCAGCTTCATCTCATCCAACAGTTCCAGAAGGAACCGAATCTGCAATTCCTGTGATGCATATTCTGCCCTTTCCAGAATCATCTGGTTCCGCTCATACCGGCAGCGCGTGATCTCCATCTCCAAAAAGCCTACTTCTTCAGCATTCCCTTCCGCGTCAAGCTGGACCTTGCGCTCTTCCAGCCGAGCCTCTGCTTCTTTGGACTGCTCCATCAGGCAGTCAATGCGCTTCAGCTCTCCCATCTGGATCTCTGCCTGTTTCCGGATCAGA
>JAIKVS010000059.1 GCA_024685535.1 Oscillospiraceae bacterium
GAGAAAAACTTTATCGATTTTTCACTTTTTATGGTCTTTTTCCCGGCACTCACATCCGGACCTGTTGAGCGGGGAGATCACCTTATACCCCAGCTCAAAGAGGCTGATATTCGGAAAACAGCTGATGCCGGATCATTCAAAGTCGGACTGTTCAGAATATGCAGAGGATTCTTCCTGAAGCTTTGTGTTGCTGACAATATAAAAGTGCTTGTGGATACCGTATATTCATCTCCCGACAAATTTGCAGGAGTCCCGGTAATAATAGCTGTTCTTGCATATTCCATGCAGATATACTGTGATTTCGCGGGCTATTCGGATATAGCAATAGGGAGTGCGAGGCTGTTCGGGATCAGATTGCTCGAAAACTTCGACGCTCCGTATCTGAGCCGATCGATCAAAGATATCTGGCGCAGATGGCACATGTCGCTTTCCTTCTGGTTCAGAGATTATCTGTATTTTCCGCTTGGCGGCAGCAAAAAGGGAACCCGGAGAGCATATCTTAACATTATGGCAGTCTTCGCGGTTTCCGGCCTGTGGCACGGAGCGGACTGGAAGTTCATATTCTGGGGTGTTCTGAACGGAATGTATCAGGTCACTGAGAGCATCATTGAAAAAGGACTCGGTATCGGGAAAAACGAGAAGTCCGGGACATGGAGGATCGTTTTGAATTATCTCCTGATGTCTCTGGCCTGGATATTTTTCCGCGCAGATACGATGGGAGATGCATTCAGGATCATCTCTTCGATTTTCGGTACCGGCTCACAGGGTATCTTATCTGCCGGATCGGGAGCACCCGCTCTCATCGTAACGGCAGTATTCATTCTTGTTACAGCAGCATACGATGTTTGGAACAGAAAACAGGATGTTGCGGACACAATCTGTAAAACAGATGCCTTATGGTTTGTATGCGCTGCTGTGATAATTCTCGTGTTAGTGTTTGGAGCTTACGGGACAGGTTATGATTCGGCTGATTTCATCTACAACAGATTCTGAGTGCAGTTATGAAGAATAAACATACTATTTTGGCAATTCTGGCCATGACAATACTTGTCTCGGGTATATATCTTCTCGGGAAGCTCACTGTACCCAAATACACCGGTGATATCCCGGAAGGCGCAATGATAAACGAGTACTATTCATCGGAGAAGGACAATAACGTGATATTCCTGGGCGACTGTGAGGTGTTTGAAAACTTATCACCCATGGTGCTGGAAGAATCATTCGGAATAAAGTCGTGGATAAGAGGCAGCGCGCAGCAGCTGGTCTGGCAGAGCTATTACCTTCTGGAGGAGACATTTAAGTATGAAAAGCCTGAAGCAGTAGTTTTCAATGTAAATGCACTGCGCTACGGCAAACCGGTCAGTGAAGCTTACAACAGGATGACCTTAGACGGAATGAAGTTTTCCGGATCAAAAATTAAAGCCGTTAATGCCTCAGTCATGGAAGAAGAGAGTGTTATAAGCTATTTTATTCCTCTTTTGCGCTATCACTCGAGATGGAGTGAGCTCGGAGCAGCCGATTTCAGATACATGTTCAGTCCTTATAAGGTGACTTACAGAGGGTATCTTGAACACACCGGTATTGTGCCGCAGGATCAGCTTCCGACAGTCCCGGTGATCCCTTATGATGAGCTGCCGGATATCTGCATGGATTATCTGGACAGAATGAGAATGCTTTGCGATGAAAACGGGGCTGAGCTTGTACTAGTTAAATCGCCTGTTGAGTGGCCTCACTGGTATGATGAGTGGGACGCCCAGTTAAAAAGCTATGCAGAGGAAATGGATTTGTGTTATATTAACTTTGTGCCGCTAGCCTCCGACATCGGTCTGGACATGAAGACAGATACATATGATGGCGGACTTCATCTCAACAGGACAGGTGCGGAGAAATACACGAAATATCTTGGAGAATATCTGAAGGGAATTCTTGATTAACATGAAAAAAACAGTCGCTTTGATAATTGCTTTTGGCGTGCTTTTTTGTCTCGCAGCATGCGGACAGACTCAGACAGTTCAGACCGAAGAGCCGGAAAGTACTGCCGGGACTGAGATACGGCCGGACTATGGAGAACTCTATGTGGTTCTTGACGGAGTCAGATTCGGAGTCATGGATGAGGCGGATCCTGTCACAGACGGGCTCGGCGAGCCGAGGACGAAAACGGAAATGCCCAGCTGTGCGCATCAGGGAAGTGATATATACTGGTTCTATGACGGTTTCGAACTCATGATGAATGAGATAGACGGAGTGAACTATATTACCGGAATTGCGTTAAAGGATGACCTTGTTGCTACCCAGCAGGGAGTCAGGATAGGGATGAACATCGGGGAGGCGATCGCTCTTCTTGGTGACGAATACGAGAACACCGGCTCCGTTTACAGATACAGATCCGGAACTACGCTTTTATCGCTTAACACAGATTCAGACGGG
>JAIKVS010000065.1 GCA_024685535.1 Oscillospiraceae bacterium
GGGTCGATAACGAAGGGCTCCGGCTCCCCCGGCACCGGCGGGACGAAGGGCCGGCTCATGCAGGCGTAGCGCCATTCGTCGGCTATATGGTCCTCTCCCTCGGTATCCAGATCCTCGGGCACTGTGCGCGAATACTGCAGCATGGGGATGGTGCGGATAAATTTTACGCAGGTATTGAAAACATACATCATCGCCCTGCCGTTTTCGTCAAAGCGCAGCCTCTCATGGCATTGCATCCAGCCGGGAACGCGGGCGTTGTCCCCCTTGCGGAAATAAAGCCCGTGCTTCATCGCCGCCTGATAAACGCTCTCGCCCCTTGAGCTGTCCCAGATGCTGGGGTCCGCCACGCCGTCTATCTCCCTGTCTCTCAGCCAGGGATCTGTCCGCTCTATGCGGGCGATGGTCTCAAACTGCTCCTCAACGCTCATCCGGCTGCCTTTGTTGGGTTCGCCGTTCCAGCCGTAATATTCCTTTATCCGGTACATAACGCCGTCGAAGTCCACGGCGTACCAGCCGCAGGAGAAGGGCTTCGCGTAGCCGAAGTCGTATGAGCGGAATACCGTCCAGCCGAGGCACTGGCCTCTGTCCAGCGGGAAGGGCTCTATAACATGCACCCACCTGCCGGCGGCTCTGAGCTTTTCCTCGCTGTCATCGCAGCCATGGGCGCGGGCGGCGGCAATGTCCGGCTCCCGGCGGAAGTCATCGAAAAACTGGCCTTCGGTAACATCCCAGCGCCCCTCGAGCCACATCTTCCTAAGGTGCTCCGGCAGGGCCTCCAGCTGGCGAACGTATTCGGGATCGGCCTTCATGAGGGCGCTGTTATCCGTCACCAGCGCCTGGATGAAGGAATAGTCCTCAGGGTTTTCCCCCTTGCGGAAGTTCCTGTCAATAAAGAGCCGCTTTGCCCATTCGTGGCCTATGCCGCCGGGGTTCATCGTATAATAGGTGCGCTTCGGAAAGCCGTTAACGCCCCTTACGCAGGCGCTCAGGCGGCGGATACGCTCCTCGCTCTGCTGGGTGGCCTCGTCCACCATCAGAACGTCCACCTCCAGCCCCTGATAGCGCTCCAGGTCCTTGTCCGAGTCGCAGTAGCCGAAGAAGATGCGGCTGCCGTTGACGAAGGTGAGAATCTTGTGGAGCTCCGAGTATTTTGCCACCTGCTCCGCCGCCGGATCGCCCACACGGAGCATGTCGCAGATGGGCTGGATATGGTTTGCCAGCAGCTCCGCGTTGGTCTTGCGGATGATCATTATCTTTATGCCGGGGTAGCCGAAGCAGAGCAGTATGGCCTTTACCCTGAGCGACCAGCTCTTGCCGCCGCCCCTGGCTCCGCCGTAGGCTATATAGCGGTGCCTGTCCTGCAGAAGGATCTTCTGCTTTTCGTTCGGTTCGGGGATTATAAGAGGCATATCAGCCGCCGTACCTTTCCGCCTCCGAGCTGAAGAGCACGGCGAGCGTTCCGCTGCCCTGGCCTCCGCCCAGGCCGTTGAGGTCCTTCAGCGCGGCGGTGACGTCCTTGAGGGTCTTCGTGTCTATCTTTCCGTCGCAAAGGTGCGCGGAGAGGATGTCCGTCAGCGCAATGTCGCACGATTCCGCCGCCTTGGCCAGCGCGGAATCGAAATGGTCCCTGTAGCTGAGCATTCTATCGTTTCGTTCTGTTCCTTTTTCGTCCAATTCCTTTTTTTGCTCCTTTCTTCAAGTTCATGTGGTTGATCTCCGCAGGACGCATGGCCGCCGCTTTCCGGCCGCCTCAGATATCCTACCACAAGCACTGTCCAATAAAACGGACAGTTGAGCGATCTTTCCCTGTCCCCGGACATCTTTTGATTTTTCCCGTTCGATTGGGAGTGTTCGGAAATATGCAAAAACGGGCACGAAAATGTTGACTTTCTGACTATGACCCTGTATAGTTTCAATTGAAAAGTTGAATAATATATTAGCCAAGTTTTCAATGGAGGGCGCTATGGAGATCAAACGGGATCTGTATCTGAAAAAACTGATTTCATATATGTGGGACGGACAGGTCAAAGTGATCACGGGAATACGCAGATGCGGTAAGTCGTATCTGCTGCGTACTATCTTTAAAAACTATCTGTTGGAGCATGGTGTGACTGAAGGCCATATTCTAACTTTTGAGCTGGATCTTGCAAAGGATATACGATACAGAGATCCGCTTGAACTGGCCGGAGCTGTGAGGTCACGTGTGGAAGGCGTGCCGGATCGCTTTTATCTGTTTATAGATGAGATACAGATGTCGGATGAGGTGCCGAATCCCTTTAATCCGGGCGGGAAGCTTATCACTTTTTATGATGCAATGAATGATCTGAAGTCCCTTCCCAATTTGGATGTCTATGTGACAGGCAGCAATTCCCGAATGCTTTCAAGTGATATCCTCACAGAATTCAGAGGGCGCAGTGATGAGATACGGGTGCATCCTCTAAGTTTTTCTGAATACTATGACTTCGTTGGCGGAGATAAAGCAGAGGCTTTCGATGAATATGCTTTTTACGGCGGAATGCCCCTGATCCTTTCAAGGCCTGACGATACAGCGAAAATGAATTATCTGAAATCACTCTTTTCAGAGGTTTATCTGAAAGATATCGTGGAGCGTAAAGCTATAAAGCGGGAGGATGTTCTTTCCGCCACACTGGATCTTCTGTGCTCCTCTGTCGGGTCACTGACAAATCCGACCAGCATCGCAAATTCTTTGAATTCAAGACAGAGACTGAGTGGCAGCAATACTGTTGCACCGAATACGGTGAGAGCATATATCGGGCATCTTGCAGATGCATATCTCTTTGAAGAATGCAGACGATACGATGTAAAAGGAAAGGCCTATTTCGATTATCCGAATAAGTATTACTGCGAAGACATGGGCCTCAGAAATGCTCGGATAGGATTCAGGCAGCAGGAAATGACCCATATCATGGAAAACATAATTTATAACGATCTTCGTATACGCGGATGTGAGACAGATATAGGTATTGTATACGGAACTGAAAAGAATAAGTCCGGGAAAACTGTTCAGGTTCCCAGAGAAATCGACTTTATTGCGACTTCTGGTGGAAAGAGAACCTATATTCAGTCAGCATTTGCCCTGGAGAATGAGGAAAAAGCTATCATTGAAAAGAGGCCCTTTGCCCTTACGGGAGATTCTTTCCCGAAAATCATTGTCCGTCACGATATAAGAAAACGATGGTATGATGACAACGGGATCCTTAATATCGGAATAATCGATTTCCTGCTTGACGAAACATTGATCTGATGCACTTCATTGAAAACTTGCATTATATATTAGTCAAGTTTTCAACAGGAACAGAGTAAGGGATAGACAGATGAAGAAGTTTGCTTAATGCAGGCCTTTTCCATATTTATATTTTCAGGGCGGATGTCTTGACAATAACTGAATGTTCGTTTATTATAGGATCATCCCGGAGGTGATGATCCGTGAGATCCAAAGACCTGGAAAAGAAGCAGCGCATAAAGGAGGCGATGGTGCGCCTCTTTCTCCGCGAGGGGATAGACGGCACGTCCGTTTCCAAGATAGCCAGGGAGGCAGGCGTATCTCCCGCCACCATATATGTCTATTACAACAGCAAGGAGGAGATGCTGGCGGAGGTCTTCCGCGAGTATTCCAGCGCGCCTTACCGCTATCTGATGCAGCGCGTGAGCCCCGAGATGGACGCGGCGTTGCTCATAGAGACCATAATCCGCGGATGCTTCAGCTTCAGCAGGGAGCATGAGGAGATATTCAGCTTCGTTGAGCAGTGCTCCCGCTGCCCCACGCTCTCGGAGCAGGTATCGGAGGAGGAGTGCTCCTGCGATATCCTGGACCTTATCCATGCCTACCAGCAGCGGGGCCTCATGCGGCCTTACAGCGACGGCAGCCTCGGCGCGGTGCTCTTTGCGCCGGTGCGCTTTCTGGCGATGAACCGCTGCGATCCCTGCGCGGGAGAGGAGGAGCTCTCGGAGCTCATCCGGATGATGCAGAGCCTGCTGCTTTACTGAGAATATTCGATGTTTTTCCCTGCCGGCGGAGGCGGGGAAAAAATAAACGAGATAATAAACGAACGTTCAGTTAAAAAGGAGAACATACAAGATGATAGTAGTACCGACTTATGACATGATACTGGCGCCGGAGTCCACGCTCTTCTTCCCCCTCGACCAGCTGCGGCGCAACGCCGGAGCCGGCGGGGTCGCCGTGGGCGAGAAGGTGATACTGATAGTGGCGAAGGAGAACAAGGGCTATTCCGCCCTTGAAGAGAGCGATTTCTACCCCGTTGGAGTGGCTGGGAACATAAACGAGCTCAACCACCAGGGATACGCCGTTATCCGCACCCAGTACAGGGTGAATATAGAGGATGTGAGGATCTATCCCGACCATACCATAAAGCTCATGACCTCCCGCCGGAAGGATATTGATGATCTCAGCCCCGCGGAGGAGCAGGAGAAGCTCAAGGGGCTCATAAAGGAGATGCGGAGCTATGCCTCGGGCTTTGAGTGGGCCGAGACGGCGGAATATTTCATAAAGCAGGTGGATTCCATAGGAATGGCTGCCTGCATAATGTCGCCCCTGCTGCAGATATCCAACGAGGACCGCTACGCCATCCTCGCCGAGGACAGCCTCGCCGCCAGGGCGCAGCTTATAGAGAAAACGCTCTATGAGTTTATGGAGGTGGCCCGGATAACCAATGAGGCCAATTCTTCCCAGCAGCAGGAATACCAGCAGCGCTACAAGGAGGCCGCCATCAAGCGCCAGATGGAGCACCTGCAGAAGGAGCTCGACGAGATGCACCCCGAGAACGTTACGGACATTCAGAAGTTCGAGCAGAGGATAGCCGAGTCGGGAATGAACGAGACCGCCCGCCGCGAGGCCGAGAAGGTGCTCAACCGCCTGCGCCAGGAGGGCAAGGAGAGCGTTGAGGCCGGCATGCTCTATGATTATCTCGACTTTGTCACAACCCTTTCATGGAAAAAGGCCGAGGCCCAGAAGATAGACCTTTCGGACGCCCGCCGCATCCTCGACGAGGATCATTACGGGCTGAAGAAGGTGAAGGACAGGATCATCCAGCATATAGCCGTTATGAACCTGAAGCAGCAGCAGTCAGGCTCCATCCTCCTCTTCGTCGGCGCCCCCGGCACCGGCAAGACCAGCATCGGCAAGAGCATTGCCCGGGCTCTGGGGAGAAAATATGTCCGCGTGAGCCTCGGAGGCGTTCACGATGAGAGCGATATCCGCGGCCACAGGAGGACCTATATCGGCTCCATGCCCGGCAGGATAATGGACGGCATCCATAAAAGCGGCGTATCAAACCCCGTTATGGTGCTCGATGAGGTGGACAAGCTCTCCGCCTCATATAACGGCAGCCCCGCCAGCGCCCTGCTGGAGGTGCTCGATCCCGAGCAGAACAATACCTTTACGGATCATTACATGAACGTGCCATACGACCTTTCGGACGTTCTCTTCATCTGCACCGCCAACAGCCTCGATACCATCCCTCAGCCGCTGCTGGACCGCACCGAGGTCATCCAGTTCCAGGGCTATACGCCCCTTGAAAAGCTCCAGATAGCAAGGGAGCACCTTGTGCCGAAGTCCATGGAGGCCATGGGCATCGAAGCGGAGCAGATGAGCGTTACGGACGAGGCGCTGGAGACCCTTATCAGCGACTATACCATGGAGGCCGGAGTCCGCGGCCTGAGGAAGCGGATAGATACTCTCTGCCGCTGCCTTGCCGTCAAGGTGGCGGAGGATCCGGAGGCGAAGTTCGAGGTGACGCCGGAGCTCGTCCGCGAGGAGCTGGACACGAGGCCCATAAGGCACGAGAGCATCCTGCCCGAGCCGAAGGCGGGAGTGGTCACCGGCCTTGCCTGGACTCCCGTCGGAGGGGATATACTTTATATAGAGACAATGTTGATGCCCGGCAAGGGCGATGTTATAATAACAGGGCAGCTGGGCGACGTTATGAAGGAGTCTGCCAGGATAGCGCTGAGCCTCGTGAAGGGATTTTTCCCCGAGGAGACCGAGGTGCTAAAGGACCATGATCTCCATATCCATGTTCCCGAGGGCGCCGTCCCGAAGGACGGGCCTTCCGCCGGCGTCACGCTTACAACGGCTCTCTCCTCTCTCTTTACAGGCAGAGTGGTGGATCCGCATATTGCGATGACGGGTGAGGTGGCCCTGAGAGGCGCCGTGACCCCGATAGGCGGCCTGCCTGAGAAGCTGATGGCAGCCCAGCGCGCCGGGATAACCAAGGTTTTCATCCCGGAGGAGAACCTCTATGACCTCAAGGACGTTGCCAAAGAGGTTAAGGACGGGATGGAGATAGTTCCCGTGAGCAACGTGCGGCAG
>JAIKVS010000069.1 GCA_024685535.1 Oscillospiraceae bacterium
ATACCGAACCGAAGCTCAAGCACTTTTTTCTCGCGAGGCGCCAGCGTTTCAAGAACTTCCTCAAGCTGTTCTCTCAGAAGTGAGAAGGATGCTGCCTCGGAAGGCTCGGATGCATCCTCATCCGGAATGAAATCTCCCAGATGTGAATCCTCTTCCTCTCCGATAGGAGTCTCCAGCGAGACCGGTTCCTGAGCGATCTTAAGGATATCCCTGACCTTTTCAACAGGAAGCCCCATCTCTTCGGCAATCTCTTCAGCCGAAGGATCATGACCGAGCTCCTGGAGCAGCTGTCTGGAGACACGGATAGTCTTGTTTATGGTCTCCACCATATGTACCGGTATCCTTATAGTGCGCGCCTGGTCCGCGATTGCCCTGGTAATAGCCTGGCGGATCCACCATGTTGCATAAGTTGAAAACTTATAGCCCTTTGTATGGTCAAACTTTTCCACGGCTTTGATAAGTCCGAGATTCCCTTCCTGGATAAGGTCCAGGAACTGCATCCCGCGGCCTACATATCTTTTTGCAATGGAGACGACAAGCCTCAGGTTCGCCTCCGTCATGCGATGCTTGGCTTCCTCGTCACCCTCGGCCATTCTTATGGCCAGGTCGACCTCCTCCTCAGGAGTCAGGAGTCTTACTTTTCCTATCTCCTTGAGATACATGCGGACAGGATCGTCCGTGGCCAGAGTATCTGCCATTGCATCCGTATCCATGATATCTTCCTCGGTAATCTCCTCGAGGGTCTCCATGTCTTCCATGTCCGGGTCGGCAAGGAGATCGTCGTCAAGCAGAGGGACCACATCATCTATTCCGGGTTCGATGTCGATATCATTGTTCCCTGCCACGATATCTATATTGTTGGCTTCAAGGGAGTCATAGAATTTCTCTATCGCCTCACCTTCAATGCCGAGCTCTTCAAGGCATTCAAGCTCTCTGGTGGTAAGTTTTCCCGCTTTTTTACCTTTCTCAAAAAGCTCTGTCAGCTTCTCTTCGGGGGTCTTTTCAGGCTGTTCCTCGCGTTCTTCCTCTTTCTCCCTTTCAGGCGTCTTTTTCTTTGAAGAGCTTCTTTTCTTTTTTACAGGATGCTCCGCTTCGATATCCCCCGTCGGCTCTAAAGTCTCTGCTGTGATCTTCAGCTCAGCTTCAGGCACATTCTCAGAATTTTCTGCTGCAGCATCAGATTCTGCTGCGGACACTTCTGCAGTCTCCTTTACGATCTCTGCTTCTGCGTTAAGTTTTTCGGATTTCTTTCTGCCCATTATTTATTTCCTGCCTTTCTCAAGTTCCTGTTTTTCTTTTATAATATCGCCAATCGACTTTTTTCTTGCCGCTTTTCTCATGGCTGAAACATAGTCTTCGAACGTTTTTCTGCTGTTTGCAAGAGTCTCAGGTTCTTCTGCGATCCCTACAAGCGCAGACATTTCCTCACTGTTAAGTCCGGCTCCCAGCGAAGCAACAGTCACTGCCTCCCCGGCTGCAAGCTTCTCCGTGATCACGGTGAAATAATTTCTTAGTCTATCATCCGAAAATTCTTCCGGTAAAGGAAGCTGGACCGTCCGGTAAAGGCCCGGTTCAAGGAAAAGCAGCCGTATGATCCCTTCTTCCGCTTTGGCTGAGGCAGGGTTTTCATACCTGCGCATATTTACCGTTCGGCTGATCATATCCCGCATTTCTCTGGCTTCAGATCTTCTGACCAGCTTTTTTCTCCTGCTCTCCACATCGCTGATGACTGCATCAGGCCTTACCCCTATCATCTCCGCTATCTGTGCGCTGTATACCTGTCTTTCAGCCTGTGAGGGCAGGGCAGCAATCAGAACTTCCGCTTCCGCAACGAATTCCGCTTTCTGGTCAGCACGGTTCAGATCATATTTTTCCGCAATCTGTCTGAGCTTGAAGTCCATCCTGTTTTCGGAGTTGTCAATCAGTTTCTGGAATGCATCAGCTCCTTTGGCTTTGATAAACTCATCCGGATCCTTATAGTCTCCCTCAAGCCTCAGAACCCTTACCTTAACATCGAGTTTTTCAAAAATGCCTATCGCTTTGGTCGTAGCCTTGGCGCCTGCCCCGTCACTGTCGTAGGCAATGAGTATCTCATTTTTATAGTGTGAAAGAAGCTGCGCCTGCTGTTCAGTCAGGGAAGTTCCCAAAGAAGCCACGGCAGAATCAAAGCCCGCCTGATGCAGTGAAGCTACATCAATGTTTCCTTCAGAAAGGATAAAATAATCCCTCTTTGATTTCTTGGCAAGATTCAAAGCAAAGAGGTTCCTGCCTTTTGTGAATGCTACGGTCTCAGGTGAGTTGAGGTATTTCGGACCATCACCTTCAAGAAGCCTTCCTGAAAAAGCTATCACATTGCCTCTGACGTCGATCACGGGGAACATGAGCCTGTTGCGGAAAGTATCATAAAATCCGCCGTTTTTCCCCTTTTTTACAAGCCCCGCATCACTCAGATCAAAATCCGAATATCCTTTATCCCTCATTGCGTTCCGCAGGCTGTCCCATTTATCCGGAGCGAATCCCAGGCCGAAATCCGTTGCCGTCTTTTTGCTTATCCTGCGTCTGTCGATATAGTCCCTGCACTTTGCGCCTTCCTCAGACAGGAGCTTTTCATGATAAAACCTTGCAGCGTCCCTGTTCAGCGCATAGATCCTTGCGCGTTTTCGGCTTTCAGGATCCTCCTGTCTTTCGGGCATCTGCATGCCGGCGCGTTTCGCCAGTATTTCAACTGCGTCCGGAAATGAAACATTCTCAATCTCCATAATAAAATTGATAACGCCTCCGCCTTTTCCGCATCCGAAGCAGTGATATATCTGCTTTGAACGTGAAACGGAAAAGGACGGCGTCTTCTCATTATGGAATGGACATAGTCCGAATAGATTGCTGCCGCTTCGTTTATTCAGAGCAACATACTGCGAAACAACGTCAGCTATATCATTTTTCTCAGTCAGTTCCGTAAGAAAACTATCTGAAAACTGTGGCATTTTCTCTCCTTTATTTCACAGTCCACGCCAAAGGGATGAAAAGCCTCTCGTATGTCTCAATGGCGTATCCGTCCGTCATACCGGATATATAGTCGACTGCGACGCGTTCAGCCCCGTCCGTTTCAATAAAACGCCTTGATTCACCCGGCAGTGCGTCCGGATTTGAGACATAGTATTCGAAAAGCCTGAGGATCATGCCTTCCACTTTGCTCTCCTCACCTTTGGCCATCGGATTGACGTAGATATCAGAGAACATATAGGAGTGGAAGAAATCAAAAACCTCCTGCATTTCATCAGAAAGCCTGAGTATGCCATCCTTGCTGCTGCGGACAAGATCAGTTATAAAAGAGTTGATCCGCTCGCTGTTTCTGTTTCCGCATTTTTCACGTAT
The DNA here is from genome assembly GCA_024685535.1 of Oscillospiraceae bacterium. GTDB lineage: Bacteria > Bacillota > Clostridia > Oscillospirales > Oscillospiraceae > Limivicinus. The sequence continues at coordinate 3,373 of JAIKVS010000069.1, forward strand.
CAGCGCAGGTACCTCGTCGGCGGAAAGTATCCCCGCGCGTATGGAATCGTCCAGATCATGGTTGATATAGGCAATTCTGTCGCAAAGGCGCACTGCTGTCGCTTCAGGTGTGTCATCAGGTGCACCATGCGTATGGTGAAGGATACCCATCCTTGTCTCATAGCAAAGATTCAAGCCTTTCCCTTCACGCTCCAGAACATCGGCGACTCTGAGACTCTGCTCATAATGCTTGAAGCCTCCCGAATATATGCTGTTCAGAGCCCTTTCCCCCGCATGGCCGAAAGGTGTGTGCCCCAGATCATGTCCCAGCCCTATGGCCTCGGCAAGATCCTCATTCAGCCTCAAAGCCCTTGCAACAGTACGGGCAAGTCTTGTCACTTCAAGAGTATGTGTAAGGCGGGTACGGTAATGATCGCCTTCGGGATGAAGGAAGACCTGCGTTTTATGTTTGAGCCTTCTGAAAGACTTGCAGTGCGTTATCCTGTCGATATCACGCTGGAAGCATGTGCGCAGTTCGCATTCTTCTTCGGGATACAGCCTTCCTTTTGACTGATCTGCGCAAATACCGTATCTGCCAATAATCAGGTGCTCAAGTTTTTCTCTTTCCTCTCTCAGGCAGGGCATCGCTTTCCTTCCTTCCGCAGCATTATTTTTTCTTCTGCATTATTAATACGAAAATGACCTCACATTATCCTTTTTTTGATATAACTTTTTTCAGGATTCATTTGCGCTGTTCTTTTCTTCAGTCCTGCTGTCCAGAGCACACCATACAGTGATCGTTATTATGACTGTAACTCCTCCGATAAATGCCAGTATCCCCGGCGTTTCCCCGTCGAACAGCATTACCCATACAGGATTGAGCAGCGGCTCGAGTCCCCCCAGCAGGCAGCAGGCAAGCGGCGGGCAGCTAACGGATGCGTGAATGTAAAGTATATATGATATTCCCAGCTGGAATATGCCCAGCGCCAGAATACTCATAACAGTCACGGTCGTAACGCTTGGTTTTGTTATGATCACAAATGGCAGTCCTACCAGAAACGTGATGAACTGGCCTGCCGTTATCGTGCTGAATCTGCTGTCTGTCTCCATTTCACCGACTGAAACATACATTCCAGCCATAAGCAGACCAGCCAGAATGGCGACCAGATTACCCAGGAGAAATCCTCCCTCCAGCTTGTCAAGAAACACAAGGGTTATCCCTCCGAGTGTCAGGATGACTGTCACGATGTCCCGCAGTCTCATTTTCTTTTTCAGAAATACAGCGGAAAGGATCACGATAAAAACCGGGCATGTAAACTGAAGTACGATAGCGTTTGCCGCCGTTGTAAGTTTGTTTGCCACGGAAAAGCATGTATAGACTCCCGCAGTAAGCATTCCTGCCAGCAGTGTTTTCCTGTTTATGATCATTCTGCGGCCGGTGGCAAGGGCATAGATCAGAATAGTCAGCCCCGCTATCAGACTCCTTATAGATGCCACCGCAAACCCGTTCCACGGCAGCAGTTTTATCAGTATTCCCGCGCTGCTCCAAAGAGCGGCGCAGATCAGCATTTCTATTATGCCTCTGTTTCTGTTTTTCATTTTTCCCCGTTCCGTCAATTGCAGTTTCTTATATGCTTAAGATATCCGACAGTCTGTGCAAGTGCTTCTTTCTTATCGATCCCCGCAAGTCTGAGTTTGTGGGCATATCCCAGTGCATCGCTGAAATCCGGCCCCGGCGATATCCCTTCAGCTATGAGATCTTCACCCTTCACATACGGCAAGGACATGCGCCGGCGGTATTCCGAAAGCTTTTCTCTGAGTTCATATTCGATGTTTTCATAGCAATCTGCACACGAACCGTAATAATCCGCCTTTGAAAGCAGAATAAGATCCTCAGGACAAACAGACAGATCGAACAGTTTCATAAACGCTTTATCAGAGGCATTTTGCTGAACGAGCATATTCGGTCTCATATGGAGCTTTACCATATTCAGCACGTATTTTTTCAGTTTCGTCTCATTGGTGAGCCTGTCCAGCAGCTTCTTCGCCAGATCCTGCCCCTTCTCATCATGACCATACGCATGTATCGTGCCGTCGATTTCTTCTGTTGCAAGACTTTTTCCGATATCATGACAAAGAGCAGACATCATAAAGAAGAACGGCCTTTCAGCCTGGTCCCTGAACTTTGCGGCTTCATCCACCGTCTTCATCGTATGTGTCCAGACATCTCCTTCAGGGTGGAAGACCGGATCCTGCCTTATGCCTGCAAGCGCCTCAAGTTCCGGGAACCAAAAGCCAAGACCTTCCATTCTCCTCAGTTCCTCGAAGAACACTGACGGCCGCTCTGAATTCACAAGAGCATTTTCAAGCTCTCCAATTATCCTTTCGGGACTCAGTGTGCTCAGATCCATTCGACGGCAGAGTTCCGCAGTCTCTTCTGCAATGATGAAACCGAGCTTTGCTGCGAACCGGCACGCTCTGAGAAATCTGAGCGGGTCTTCCGGGAATGCGCTGCTCACATGCCTAATAACTTTATTTCGGATATCCTCGATCCCACTGTAAAAATCATATATCTCTCCGTTTAGTATATCCTGCATCAGAGCATTGATTGTGAAATCTCTTCGTCCTGCAGCTTTGCAAAGCCCTATATGCGGATCGACAAAAACGTCAAAATCCTTGTGTCCGCCACGCCCGGTCATGGTTTCTGAGCGCGGCAGAGCGATATCCATATTTCTTCCCTTCAGGCAGAAAACTCCGAAGCTGGCGCCAGCAGTTATACAATCACCCACGCTCTCAAGGATATGCCTCGTCTGATCCGCGCTGAGACCGTGGATCTCGATATCTATATCCTTATTCTCTTTTCCCATTATTCCGTCGCGCACATAGCCGCCCACATAATATGCCCTGCCGCCGTTCGCAGCGGCCTGGCGGGCGATGATCTGAGCGATCTGGATATCACTTTTGATCATTTTTATCACCCGGGAAATGTTTTTTTCAAAGTATTATCATGAAATACCGAGTTTTGTCAATCTGGTACCGGAAAGGCATTAAAACGGGGACAGCCTTTAACTGTCCCCGTTATATCATTATTGGCCATCAGGCGATCGGAGTGAGCTTCAT
>JAIKVS010000070.1 GCA_024685535.1 Oscillospiraceae bacterium
AGTGGTTATCTCTCACGGTGGTCATGTTTTCGGCAGTGAACTTGTAGACAGCGTTCTTGAATGCTGCGATGAGATCATCACCCGTACCGACGAAGCAGTACCAATGACAGGGCCGGGAGGAAGACGTGGCTTTTATGCTCATGATATGGACTTTATACACGGCAGAAAAGACGGGAAACCCGGGAATATAGTCTATTCAGAGAGCAATATATACATATAAGAGCAAATCATAAAAGGGACGGCAACAGCCGTCCCTTTTTTATATCATGTCTGTTCAGGCGAGATTGCCTGTGGAATACATCAGAGCCGAAAGTGCAACGATCGGAGCTGTTTCGCAGCGGAGTATGCGTTCACCCATGGAGCATACATGAAGACCTACGATTTTTGCAAGATCTGCCTCAAATTCCGCGAAGCCGCCCTCAGGACCGGTGATTATCGCAGCGGATTTTATCTCTTTGTTACTGTCGAGAACAGAAGAGAGGCTTTCCCTGTCGCCGGTCTCATACATAAAAAGACCAAGATCCTTGCTCAGCGCTATATTGAAAGCATCTGCAAGCTCCGCATCCCAGCCGACTTCGGGTATTATCCCTCTTCCTGACTGCTTGGCGGCTTCTTCAGCTATACGCTGCCAGCGTTCGAGCTTCTTTTCAGGCGACTCGGGCTTTGACACGCAGTAGCGGCTCTGGAAGAAACGTATTTCCGAGGCGCCCGCCTCTACGCCCTTCTGTATTATATATTCTGTCCTTTCCGAACCCTTTGGAAGACCGCACAGCAAAGTAACTTTGACTGTCGGCTCAGCCGTGCAGGGCTTTACCTCGATGACCTCGGCCTGCACTTCCTCTTTGTCAGCGAGGACTATATGGCATTTATAATCTGTCCCTTCACCGTCACAAAGGATCACATCATCTCCCGGACGCAGTCTCAGTACGTGGGCATGTTCTGCGTCTCTGCCTTTCATGATGGCCATCCCGCCTTTGATGTTGGTTCCGGCTATAAAAAACTTGGGCATGGTCTCCTCCGGTAGATCATTACGTTTTATGTCGGTATTATTACACAAACAGCCCTGTTTTGCAACATGGAGGGCCCTTGATTATCGTTTAAAAAGTATTTATAATACACTATACGAATCGATCCCGGGATCAGACTGGAGGATAGCTCATGCCCACCACATGGAACCGTTCACCGGAAGAATTTCATAAGATATATATTGCCAATACTGATGCTTTCTATAAAGTAGGCAGTACGAGCCTTGCAGCCCAGCTCGATGAGTTCATGACAGGCTGCGCACTCGGCCTTTGGAGCAAATCAGGCGGTATAACAGAGAGACATGTTGCTATGGCAAATCAGATATACTCCCGCAACCGCCCGCAGCCTAAATGGCTTTTGTGGAACCTGACATCTTCTGTCTGTGAAAAGGAAGTTTTCACTCCGCCTGTCTTTTTCTGGAATATGGCCGAAAGTGATGTAAAACGCGGCTCTGAGACATCGCGGACCTTTATCCGCATGCTTACAAACATCCTGATGTATCTTGCTGCCACGGACGATGATGTTACATACGCCGAGGCTGAATACATAACAGAGTGTATAGACAAGCTCACTGCCATATGCGATACCACCGGGGTCAAAAAAAGCAGAGAAACGCTCAATCCGCTCGATTATGTCACGAGCAGCGATCCGGGATTCATTGCAAAGCGCGGCACACAGTCATCGGGAGGGGATGCAGTTGCGGAGACGGCTCCCTCAGAGCAGCAGCAAAAGCCGGATCTCGATGAGCTTATGGATGAACTCAATGCTCTGGTCGGACTTGAAGAGGTCAAGAAAGATATAAGAAACCTCATGAACCTTGTAAAGGTCAGAAAACTAAGAGAAGAAAACGGACTTCCTGTAACGCCGATGTCGTTGCATATGGTTTTTCTGGGCAATCCCGGCACCGGTAAAACAACGGTGGCAAGACTCGTAAGCGGACTGTATGCCGCCATAGGTGTGCTGAGCAAAGGCCAGCTCGTTGAGGTGGACAGATCCGGGCTTGTAGCGGGATATGTCGGTCAGACTGCGCTGAAGACACAGGAAGTTATACGCGCGGCGCTGGGCGGAGTGCTGTTTATCGATGAGGCATATTCCCTTTCGTCAGGCGGGGAGAATGATTTCGGTCGTGAGGCTATAGAGACCATACTCAAGGCTATGGAGGATCACCGGAAAGATCTGATAGTTATCGTTGCCGGGTATACTGAGCCTATGGAGAAGTTCCTTTCATCCAACCCGGGACTTGAATCAAGATTCAATAAGTATTTCTTCTTCCCGGATTACAACGGCGAGCAACTGATGGCGATATTTGAGGGCAATCTGAAAAAGAACAGCTATGTCCTTTCAGATGAGGCACGTGAAGCAGCAAGGAAGCTGTTCGATGATCTGTATGAAAACAGGACGGATAATTTCGGTAACGGCCGTGATGTGCGCAACTGCTTTGAAGATATGATAGTAAGGCAGGCAAACAGGGTGGCTGCAATGGAAGCTCCCACAAAGGACGATCTTATGCTCGTTTTGCCTGAGGATCTGTCTGACCCTGAAGATGAAGAAGATGCAGAAAGCTGAAAATGTTCACTGTTGATTTACATTTTCTCCGGTCTGAGGGCTTATTATAATACAGAAAATCAATATTAAAGAAGGAGATATATTATGGCACTGTTTAACGGACTTGTAAGACTCGGTATAGCCGCAGGCGCTGTTTATGCAGCAATGAAGATAGCAGACAAATATAAAGCAAACAATCCTGAAGGCGTGACCGGCACAGACGAGAAGATCAACGAGATCAAAAAGGCTGCAAAAGAGGTCTACGGCGAAACTGCGGAAGCAGTCAAGGAGAAGACCCCCGAAGTTAAGGAAAAAATCAGCGAAGCATTCCAGCAGGTTTCGGATTTTGCTTCCGAGAAGGCTCCCGGAGTGACCTCAGCCGTTCAGAACGCGGTGGATAAGATCGCTGAAAAGGCACCTGAGATCAATGAGAAGATCCACGAGGTAGTGGAGAAGGTCTCTGAAAGAGTTATCAACTTTGCAGAAGCAGTCGAAGAAGATGGGCAGAAGGATGCCGAGTCTTCGTTTGAAGATGTTGTGGATGCAGAAGTTGAGATCTTCGAAGAGAAGGACGAGCCAAAAGAATAATTATCCCGATCATGGATCGTAAGAGGCCGCTGCTGCGGCCTCTTGCACTTATTATGAACTGAGGGAAACCGGGACGTGCTGTTTCCCGTCTATATAATGGAAGAAAGATAAACAGGAAAGGAATTGTTATGCATATGAAAAAGAATGCGATCCTCATTGTTATTCTGGCAGTATCGCTTCTGCTCGCTGCATGCGGTTCAAAAGTACCTAAGCCGGTAGAAGGCTATGATATAGTGCTTGTGACTGATTCACCGGAAAAAGAAAGCGGGTCACAGCAAAACACAGATACTGAGAAGAAAACAGAAGTCTCGACCGTAAAGGCGGCAGATCTGTTTTCCGGATACGGTTACTGTCATCAGCTCTGCGCTGAGAGCGGGTATTACAGATTCACCCCTGTTAACTCACAGGGTGTTGTCTGGCAGGTTTATGTGCTCGATCAGGAGTTCAAGGATGCAGAAAGATATATCCCACATGCTTATGATGAAGTCCTCGAAGGCGGAGGAGTAATACATATAGACTCAGGCAAATGGATATATGTATACTGCTCCTGCAATGAGTGGACCGGTGCCAAGGCACCTGAGGGATGCTCTTACAGCTGGGTGCTTGATCCCAACGCTACGGCGGCTGATGTAATTGTACCGACAGAGTCGAAGACTGAGCAGGCTCCTTCGGAACCTGCAGCCACAGCAAAACCTGATGCGACCCCTGCACCGACTCCGACATCGACGCCGACGCCTAAAGTGCTCGCAATAACCAAGCACCCGACTGCGGAAACACTGCAGCAGGGCGGGACATGCTGGTTTATCGCCAGGGCTGACAATGCCGACAGCATAACCTGGGAATTCCTTGATACAGCCGGCGCAGTCTGCAGTGTTGAAAACGCAAAGACCAGAAACCCGGGGCTCACGGTGGATATCTATGACAATGGGGAGACCATCGGCCTTAAGAATGTTCCAATGAGTATGAACGGATGGCAGGCAAGGGCAAAGTTCGACAGCAAAACTGCCATGACCAGCTTATTTTCCAATCCGGCGCTGATTACTGTCACAGCCATCAGTGATTTCAAAACTGCATACGGCAGTGTGTTTGAAAACTATATTTCACTTGCCGGAGGCGGTGAGGACAAATATGAACTCTGGACCGACCTCACATTATCAGGGATAACCCTGGGATATTTTCTTAAGGATCTGGACGGGGACGGCACGGAAGAACTGATCGTAGGACAGATAGGCGGAACTACCGGATCACTGTGGGATCATGTTGTTTATTCCGTTTTCACGCTTAATAACGGGACTCCGGTGAAAGTCCTGAAGAGTATGGCAAGAGACAGATACTACTATAACGGCTCGGACTTTATACATGAAGGATCGAGCGGCGCAGATAGCAGCGTGGTCTATTCCTGCAAATATTCGAAAGGAGAGCTTACTGTAAGCAACGGAGTCTACAGCAGTTCAGAAGGCTTTTTCAATTACGAGGGCGCCCCGATAAGCGCGGATCAGTTTAATGCGGCTATGGTCAGTCTGGAGGCAAGCATTGTAGCAATGAAGCTCACTCCGATCGCCTGATGGCCAATAATGATATAACGGGGACAGTTAAAGGCTGTCCCCGTTTTAATGCCTTTCCGGTACCAGATTGACAAAACTCGGTATTTCATGATAATACATTGAAAAACACATTTCCCGGGTGATAAAAATGATCAAAAGTGATATCCAGATCGCTCAGATCATCGCCCGCCAGGCCGCTGCGAACGGCGGCAGGGCATATTATGTGGGCGGCTATGTGCGCGACGGAATAATGGGAAAA
>JAIKVS010000083.1 GCA_024685535.1 Oscillospiraceae bacterium
TCCAGCGTCGGGAAGCGCTCGAAAAGCGCCGGCGTCACCATGTTAACTCTCTCGTCAGTGCACTGGGCTGAAAGCCGCACCGAGAAAAGCAGCTCATAGTCCTTGTTCCAGTCCAGGCTGCATACTGCCTCCGGATACTCCGTAAGCAGCAGTCTCACTATTTCGTTTACCTCTTCCCTGCTTTTCATCCGTCACCTCTCAAGAGTGATATCCCCGCCGCAGCTGAGCACAGGAAATTCCTTGCCGCTGTATGTTCCCTGGAACTGCCATTCTACCTCAAGCGGGAGCGTTACAGTTTCTCCCTGCGCCAGCTCTATAGTAAAGGTCTTGGAGCCCATAGGCGTTATGAGGTTTTCCTTCTCGTCATAGTCCACTGCGGCCGCAGTTATCGTAACGCTCTGCGTTCCCAGGGTGAACTTCAGCGGCTGGGCTCTCGTATGCAGCATGCGCGATTCAAGATTTACGCTTATAGTTACCTCCGCCTTACCGTCCGGCAGCGATACCGCCTTCCAGTCGCAGCTCAGATTGAGGGAAATGCCGGTATCGGACCTGAAGGTCCCGGCTCCGATCTGCTCTCCGCTTATCTCCGGTTCCGGGGTGGGTTCGGGGGTAGGTTCAGGCGAAGGCGTCGGTTCGGGAGTCGGCTCAGGCGTCTCAGTCGGTACAGGTTCAGTAGTTTCAGGCTGCTGAGTCGGCTGCACCGGCCTGTCGTTCGGGTTCGGAGTGGTAATTATTATCGGGTTCGAAGCGGTGCTCTGCGAAGATCCCGGCTGCTGGCCTCCGTCCGTTGAGATCTGGATATCCGGCGAAGGCTCGGGAGTTTCAGAGGGCTTCGGATCGAACACTCCCATCCCGTTTAGCAGCGAGAATATCACCGCCAGCATCAGCGCAAAAACCACTATGAACAGGAACACCCTTATCTTCATGATGTCCTGCTTTTTCTTTCTGTTATTTGCCATTTATCTTTATTTTCCTTATGTTTTCCTTGTTTTTCATCATGTCCGTTACCCGATCATTATAATACTCATAAAATGAATTGTCTATGAATTATGCCTTCACCGCTTCAACGCGCAAAAATGCTGCAGATTTGCCCTGACTGTCTCTTGTACGGCCGTCAGTTCGATGGTAAACTGAATAAAAAGAAGTGATCAGGATCTGTTTTGGCTGTTTTACGGGGGAACAGTATTATGGAAGACGGATTCATAGTATTTGACAATGTAAAAAAAGTATATCAGTCGGGCGAGGTACAGGTCACTGCTCTGCACGATGTGAGCTTCACTATCGGGCGCGGCGAGATCTGCGTCATCGTGGGAGAATCCGGCGCCGGAAAGACCACCCTCCTGAATATCCTCGGAGGTATGGATAAGCTTACTGAAGGCCGTATCGCCGTGGACGGCTGTGAGATCTCTTCCTATAACAAGCGGGATCTCACCAACTACCGCCGGACGGACGTAGGCTTCGTGTTCCAGTTCTATAACCTCATCCCGAACCTCACAGCTTTGGAGAACATAGAGATCGCAGCCAAGCTCAGCAGCAACGCTCTGCCTCCGGCTCAGGTCCTGGCGGACGTCGGTCTGGCGGAGCGAGCAGGCAACTTCCCGGCGCAGCTTTCCGGCGGAGAGCAACAGCGGGTTGCCATAGCAAGGGCTCTGGCTAAGAATCCAAAGCTCCTCCTCTGCGATGAGCCGACAGGCGCACTGGACTACCAGACAGGCAAGGCAGTCCTCAAACTGCTGCAGGATACGAGCCGCAGCACCGGGATGACGGTCATTATCATAACGCATAACAAGGCTCTCTGCGCCATGGCCGACAGGGTCATCCGCGTTCAGAGCGGCACCGTGCTCTCCGTAACAGTTAACGAAAAGGCGGTGCCGGTGGAAGAGATAGAATGGTGAAGTCATGAACCGCTTTACCGCAAAAATGCTCTTCCGGAGCATACGGTCGAGCCTCGGCCGTTATCTTGCGATACTTTCAATAGTGGCGCTCGGAGTCGGCTTTTTCGCCGGATTGAAGAGCGCCCAGCCTTCTATGCTCTCCGCAGTCGAGAGCTACTACATAGAAACGAACATGTACGATTTCCAGCTTCTTTCCACCCTCGGCTTCACAGTGGAAGATGCTGAAGCTTTTCAGGAGCTGGACAGCGTTTCACGCGCCGAAGGCGCATACTTTGCAGATGTCGCTGCCGATTTCGGAGGCGATACCGAGGCCTGGCATTTTCTCTCTATTACAAAGGATGTATGTACGCCGCAGCTGACTGCCGGACGAATGCCCGAAAGGCCGGACGAATGCCTCGGCGACAGCAGCGTTTTCCGCGCATCAGATATAGGAAGGACAATAAGCATCTCCTCTGAAAATGAGGAGAAAACGCTGGACATGTTTGCCTTCCGCACATATACGATAACAGGCCTCGCCCGGTCGCCCCGCTACTTAAGCCGGGACCGCGGCAGCACCACTCTGCTCTCCGGATCGCTGAAGGGATTCATATTCATTCAGCCGGAGAGCTTTGTTTCTGAAGCATATCATGAGATACTTCTCCGTTGTGATTTCCCCGCGGCGCTGTACTCAGACGAATATTCCGCCGCCGTCAGCGCGGCTGAG
>JAIKVS010000099.1 GCA_024685535.1 Oscillospiraceae bacterium
CGTGATGAAGACTCTTTCAAGTCCGGTCTCCAGCAGAGCGCGCATTGCACTTTCAAGGCTCTTCCTGTCTTTTATGCTGACGCCGGAGAGAAACTCAGCCTCCATTATGTTGGCTTTCAGAGTGTGGATCTTTCCAAGTATTCCCTTGATCTTTTCTGCTTTTTTGACCGACACCGGATCGACGAACAGGGGGCATTCGCAGTTATCGGCAAGCCATTCGAGCGATTCCTTCGGAATATTGGTGTCTGCTGCAGCGGCTCCGGCGCTGCTGATGATATCGGCGTTTGAGGAAAGATAATCCGGACCAATGCTGTCGCAGAGGGCCATATCCGAAACAGCCATCAGCATATCGCCGCCTGAGTCGTTCAGATAGAGATATATCGGCGTAATGCCGCCCTTGACTTTCAGGGCTCTGCTTATATCTATGCCGAGCTCCGCGCAGGAGGCTTCTATCCTGAATGCATATGCATCGTCTCCGAACGCGGTGAGGAAGCGGACTTTACTCCCCAGAAGGCTAAGGACATGGGCAATATTTCTGCCCACGCCTCCAAGGGCCGTATCCACTCTGCCGGGGTTGGAGTCTCCCGGGATCATCGGAAGGAACGGCTTGCCGCCTATATCAATGTTTATACCGCCGACTACAACGGCATAACTTTCAGCGCTCATCACAACTCTCTCCTGTTTTGTTTATTATAACTTCAGGGAAGATATCATTCAAGCAGTTTCATCCGGAACAGTTTATTCTTACGGATGCAGACTGCTTTCAGGCGGCATAGGGCTGAAGGCCAGATGCCCATTAAAATATATAAACGTATACTAAATTTTATTTTAAATAATATAAAATTATGCTTGACTTTATATAAACTCATGTTATAATCAAATTACAATAAAGATTAAGAAATGGAGAGTTTATATGAGAGCTGTTATTAATGGTAAGGCATACGATACCGCAACTGCGGTCAGAATGGGATTCTGGAGCAACGGACATCACTATATGGATCCTTATTCCAAGGAAGAGTCACTTTTCCGCAAACGTACCGGAGAGTTCTTCCTTCTTGGCGAGGGTGGTTCAGAGACGAACTATGCCCAGCGTTTTGGAAAGGAATGGACAGGCAGCGCCAAGATCATTCCTCTGACGTTTGAAGAGGCGGAGAACTGGTCAAAAGAGCACCTTACAAAAGAAGAATACGAACTGATCTTTGACCTGCCGGAAGGCAATGAGAAGAAGACAGTTTCCTACAGCCTGAGCCTTGCGGCCATAGAGAGGCTGAGAAGGGCTGCAAGCACTGCCGGTATCAGCGCTTCCGAGCTGCTTGAAAAACTGATAGCCAATCTTTCCGACTGAAGACAACAGACTGCTGTCAGAGTTGCTTTAAATAAAAAGACACACCGTTCCGTGATGGAAACGGTGTGTCTTTTACTATTTGTTGATTCAGGTGCTTTTTTCTGTTTTCTCAGGCCAGGGAACAGGCTTTCCGTTAACGATAAGAAAGCTTTCTCCGGCAAGCAGGGCGAGAGGCGTATCTGACATGGAATCAGAGTAGAAGCGGTCTATCCTGGCGTCTCCGTAGACACGTCTGAATTCCTCAACTTTCTGCTGTCCCTTGCAGTTTTTACCGAGAAGCTTCCCCGTGGCGGGGTCCATTCTGGTGGCTATAAGATTTCTGATCCCGAGCCTCCTGCATGCCGGGCCGACTATCTGCTCTGCAGATGCGCTGATAACGAGGTCATCCTCCTGCTGCATCTGAAGATACCAGGGGTAAATGCCGCTGATATGCTCGTCCCAGTACTGCTCGATAAGGGAAAGGTCTTCCAGCCCCTCGAAATACGACATGAAAAGTCCCTTGGCCTTGTCGCGGTCTCCGATATGCAGAAAATACAAAAAAGCACCGGCGGCGACCTTCGGCAGATAGCGCCGGAGTGAAGGTTTTTTCCGCATGGCGTAGCGGAAAAAACCGAAGGTGGAGTCCACATGGTATATAGTTTTATCGAAATCGAAAACGTTCATGCTGCAAGTATAATAGAAAGCAGTGCCGTAATCAAGCCTTCTCCCATACGGAGAGCAGTACCTTCATCCATTCCGAAACGTCCATCCCGTAAACCGGATCCAGATGTTCCGGCTGAAATACATCCTCAACTTTACCGGCGGCAGCGGTCCTGCCTTTGTCAAGGAGCACTGCGTGGGTCCCGTATGCCTTTGCCATCGAAAGATCGTGCACAACTGAGATCACAGCCCGGCCCGGGCTTTTCAGCCAGTCGCGTATGAGAGCGAATATCTGCTTCTGGTAGATCAGATCAAGATGGTTGGTAGGC
>JAIKVS010000126.1 GCA_024685535.1 Oscillospiraceae bacterium
CTATTCTATTACAGATCAGGTTGATCTCTTTTGAATGTGAAAAACAGGCAGAAGCATAAAAAACTTCTGCCTGTTCCAACAGTATTTTTAAGAACGAACGATGCACCATTTTTGGAGTATCATTCAAGCGATGTTTTTAAATGGTCTGATAGTTCACGCTTTAGCGTCTTCTTGCTTTTCCTTCCGGAATGCCGCCGTAATCAGACAGCCTCCGATAAACAGTGCTGCAGCTCCGGCATATACGCCCGGCACAAGAAATCTGCTCTCGGGATAGAGCTCTTCCAGCACCCATCCGGACATTCCCACAAAAGCTCCGTAGATGACTGCCGAAAGCATGTTCTTCTTTGAAAACACCTTTTTAAGCGGTATGTCCGGGAATATAAGCTTGCACGCTGCGGTGGCAAGTGCTACAAGTACAGCCGCAATAAGCACCCAGCGGATCACGATGTTCAGCAAAGGCGGGAGCACCGCGCTGAAAAGGGGCGTCAGCACTGTCATCAGCGCTGTGCCTATGCACCACAGTGGCAGCAGCAGTATGATCCTTACGGCTCTCGGCATCCGGAGAAGCAGATCTCTGAGTCTGTCCTTGGGAGTCTTTTTCTCCTCATCCTCAACCGTCATATCATCCGGCTCGTCTTCAACGGGAGCCCTGTCGATGGTCTCAACGATCGGGGGAGGCGGAGCATAGATTTCTTCATCCTTCACTATCTCCGCCGGATCCTTGAAGAGCCCGGAAGTCATAAGGGCGGCTGCCGTTGTAATGGCTACGGCGGTCTTTTTTATGTCTTTTTTCTTTTTTTCTTCCATTTCCGTCTGCTCCTTTACGCCGGCATCATTCAGAATCTCTGATATTGCCTTCCGCCACGTGCCTTTTTATGACCTGTTGGGTATATTCAAAAAGAGTTTCGGAACCAGCCCTTGTGCCGGAATGCCTTCCGAAAACCTGGGCGTAGGTGTTTTTGTGATCTCTCCAGTCGCTGCCGCCGTTGCTGTTGTTAAGTATCAGAGGCTGCATATTGTCCATTGACTTTGCAAATTTTGCCTCAGCTGTCTTTCCCTCCTCAAATTCATCGAACAGGGCGATCATCTCAGTTTTCTGATCCTCAGGGAGCAGAGAGAATATCTTCTCCTTGGCGGCGTCCTCTCTGTCTTTCTTTGATCTCTGGCTGACCTCATCGTAAGCATAGGTGTCCCCTGCCTCGATCTCAACTATGTCGTGGATAAGGCACATGATCATCACTCTGGAGATATCCACAGGTTCGTTCGAGTATTCTTTAAGAAGGTAAGCCATAACCGCCATGTGCCAGGCATGCTCGGCATCGTTTTCTCTCCGTCCGTGACCGCTCAGGTGGGTCTGCCTCAGAATATTCTTTTCCTTATCGATCGTCAGCGCAAAATCGAGCTGTTTTGCAAGCCTTTCGTCCATATAATGGATCTCCTGTTCAGATAACCGTGTATTCTCCAGCAATATCAGGTTTATTTCTCATGCTGTCGGCTTCGGACAGCTCCCTTATCACTCTACAGGGATTTCCCGCAGCAAAGCAGTTCGCGGGAACATCCTTTGTCACAACGCTCCCGGCTCCTATCACGCAGCCGTCGCCTATGGTGACCCCCGGACAGATGACGACATTTGCTCCGAGCCAGACGTCGCTGCCTATCCTCACGGGTCTTGCATAGCAAAGCTGCCTTCTCTCGCCCGATGGATCCAGCATCTCCCTGCGTTCGTCGGCAAGCATGGGATGAGCCGGCGTGACTATAGTAACGTTCGGGCCGAAGTTGCAGTTATCGCCGATATATACCTCGGCGTCATCCTGACATGTGAAGTTAAAGTTTATGAATCCATTTCTTCCTATATGCGTATGGCTTCCGTAATGGAAAGTCACCGGTCCCTGGATGAAGGTGCCCTCGCCGATATCGCCGACTATTTCATGTATCAGTTTTTCCCGTTCCTCCGCCTGATCCTCGTAGAGCGAGTTATAGTCCAAATTCAGCTTATGGGCCTTAAGCTTCTGGGTTGCAAGATCCCTGTCGAAAGGCGAAAACAGCATGCCCTTTCTTCTTTTTTCATCTTCA
>JAIKVS010000128.1 GCA_024685535.1 Oscillospiraceae bacterium
TTGAAATCTCGCAATGAGACTTTTCCGCTTCTTCCTTCGAGCTCGGCAATCGTCTGGTTCTGCTCCTTTATCTTATCTTCCTTTTGCGAAATCAAGGTGTCGTAGTCGTGAGCTCTGAGGGCTTCAAGTTCTTTCAGAAGATCTTCACGTTTGTCGACAGCTGACTCGTATGCTTCCTGAAGTCTCTGTTGCTTTCTTCTATTTCGATAAATAAGGTAGGAGGCCACCAAAAGGATAATGACAGACAGGATGGAGATAATGATAAAGCTAATTGTAGCTTCTCGTGCCTCCGATGTCTTTTGTTCAGCCAACAGTTTATTACGGTTGTAATTGTAAGAAGCCTTAAGACGCTGTAGACTTTCCATTTCGGAAAGGGAGTAGGCAGAGTCGTTCAGCTGGTAGCCCAGGTTAGCATATTTTGCGATGGAATCGGGTTTTTTAAGCGTTTCATACAGTTCTTGTAAGCCCTTACTGGCCGCAATCTGATGATTTAGGGTGTGGCCCTCTCTTTGCAGGCAACGAAATTGGGCTTCGGCTGAATCCCGTTGATCAGTAAGCAAGTAGTATTTCCCTTTAACATAATGGTACATTTTACGTCCTTGGATAACTTCTCCTTCGCTATTGATAATTCCTGAACATGTTTCATAAATATCAATATATCTTCTTGCTCTTTGTATATCCTTACATTCAACAGATGCAGTGATGGCTGATCCCAAGACTCTTGCAGCATCTTGTATTTTGTTTATAGACTTATACATATGATAAGCTTTTTCCCTGATTAATATAACAGAGTCTGGCATATGCATCAAGCTATATGTTTCAGCTGTTTGAGCAAAACATTCTATAGCCATTAATGTGTCATGCCCTTTCCATGCATAATACTGTGCTAACCGCAATTCCTCCAGTTGACTTCTTGGCTGTATCTGTGAATTATATAGTCTTGCACTTTGCGCATGTATCCTACTCAGTTTGGCATAGTCGCAATCTGCCTGTGTAGTATCGGCACAATCAGCAGCCTCCAAATATGCCTCAAGAGCAGCTGGAGCCTCACCCATATCGGCATACGTCCGGCCGAGGATATAGTGGGCACGCATGCGCTCATTGGGAGTGCCGTGGCGGTCGAAGTACTTCACAAGCTGCTCGGCCAGCGAGTCGTTGGTCATCACAGAGTCGGCACGGTTCTGCCGCTCCAGCTCCTCGAGCTGGGCGCGCATCTGACTGCCGTCGCCCGAACAAGCGGCAAGGACAATAGCGAGGACAATAACCAATAAGCAATAACCAATAGCCGTTATTGCGCGGGGCGCCTTGCTTGCTGTGATCATCTGTTTCATTCCGGTTTTTGTTTTATGTCGTTTCAAATCCGTCTGCAAAGGTAGTTCAAATCTGGCTAAATACAAAAGAAAAGCGCGCTTTTTCTTTGGATGACAAAGGGACCGGCACCTGTCACACAAAAAAACTAGCACGCCTGCAAATTATCTGTCATTTTTTATGGTCCCATGTCGTAATTCATCACTGTTACTTCATTTTGGATTTATCTCACCACATATCTCTTTCCGTTCTGGATGTAGAGTCCGCGCCCTGGCTTGCTCTGCAGCTGGCGGCCTTGGAGGTCGAAGACAGGAGCGTCTTTAGCAAAGTCTGATTTCGGCTCGACGGAGAGATTCTCTATTTCGTTGGTTCCTTGGGTGCGGATATACAATGGTTTGTCACCTTGGGTGCAGCTTAGAAGAACCTGGGATGTTCCGGAATACTCCTTTCCACCGCGCACGTTTATGCCATACTTCAACGAGCCGATACCCTCTACCCAGCAGTCTTTCTCGTCACCATATTTCCCTTCTACGTAGACACAACGGCGCGGAAGCTTGTCCGCGGAGCTGTCGATGACGGTATCCGACACAGCTACAACCTTATAGGTCTGTAGCTCATGGATATTCCTCTCAATATCATCAGGGAGAACATAGGTCACAACCAAAGAATCGCCTACAGACAGCGAGAAGTCCATGATGGCTGTATAATAATCAGGCCACACATCACCATGGTAGCAATACACCCTGCCGTCTTTCTCGCCAATCCAATAGCCCTGTGGCGTCCAGATGTAATCATCGCTGCCATCAGCCTTTTCCTGGATATATACTCTCTTGAAGGGTATATCGTCAATCAGTGTGCTGTTGATCAGGACCAATGTCTCACATCTGCTCTCGGGCGAAGCTTCCTTCTGGTATTCCATCTTCCATGCCAGTCCTTCTTGCAGAATGGGCTTGTATGTTTCCGAGTCTTCACCGCCCTTTCTCCAGAAGTCGTTGTCCGAGAAGATGCATTCTCCATCCTCATAGCAGCTGAGCAGTTGATTGGAACCGCCTGGGGTATAACAGTCGTTAGCAGCCATCGGTCCACAGGGGCTGCCTACACCTTCCACCCAATAGCCGTCATATACATACGGGTCATCTCTTTCTCCATAGTAGTAGTACGCTGTGTTCAGCGTCATCCGCCTAAAAGCCTGCCCTGCCACATAGACACTATCGATGGCTTTCACTGTCAGGGAATATTCCTTACCAGGAACCCTCACGTCGCCCACCTTCATGGTGAAGTCATAGAGCAGCCTCCAGGAATCCTCCCCTTTCCGCATCTCATACACCTTTCCGTCTTTTTCGAGATATAAGCACAGATAGGCACCCTTCGACACTTTGATGCCTTCCTCCATCTCTGTCATGGTCAGATACATCTTGAAGCATCTGTCGCCGTCGACAATACTGTCTCCATTGATGTAATAGACCATCCAAAAATTATAGGGCCCACTGGAATAATAGCAATTCCATACCTTCCCGTCTTTCAGCATCGGACGGTATGCCTCATCTGCATGCATGCCCAAGGGGCAGACAAATGCGGCAAGCAGGCTTATCAGAAAGTTTCTCAGTTTCATAGTTATCTCTCCTATAGATAATATATTAGTCGGTTCCACCCTGCAAAGTTACGAAATAATAACGAGACGGCCAAATCATAGAGGAATTCTTTTACCTCACCCTTGCTCGGTAGGATCCGACCGAGCGGACATAAACATGAAGAAGAAGAATTTCTTATTTGCCATATTATTTATGTTTTAAAGATTTAACGGTGCAAATGTACAAAAAAAATCGATATGACAAATAAAAAACAACGTTTTTGATTAAGCCAAAAATAAGCCAAAGTATTTGCAAAAGATACTTTGGCCTGATTTTCAGTACTTTAGGTTAATAAGCCAAGAATAAATCAATTCAAGTTTCGCAAGTTCCTAACTTGCCAGTTTTATATTGATAAAGTTCAACGAAATGACTGAGTTTGTCCGACCGATTCAAGAGCGTATCGAAGATTTCCTCATCCTCGATATTGAAGCACTCTGCAACCATGCGGACTATCTCAAGTATCATTTCCCAGATTCTCTCAGTGAGAGTGAGTTCCACGCTGCCGATGGCAGCATCCTTGAAGAGTCCACCGACAGTCTCATAGTCAGAGAAGCGTCTTGCGGTGGAAAGCAGATTGTACTGCAAGGCCGTGATGGCGGTCATGGCAATCTGCGAGGAGAAGTTGCGCATCTGGTACTTGCCAAGCCCGAGATTGCCCTTACTTTCCTTGAATACGACTTCCAGAGACCAGCGCCTGGAGTAAATCCTGTAAGCCTCGAAGAAGTCGAGCTTGCGGTTGGTGGTGATGAGTCCGTTCCATTTGCCACGCTTGTCCCGCTTGGTGAAGAACAGACGGACATTACGGCCGGCGAAGGTCACATCGACTGTGATGTAGTAGCAACCGATACGACGGCTGTAGCTGCGTCCCTTCTTTGGCTTGTCAAAGAGGACAGCAAGCTGATTGGCTGTGTACTCCTTACCTTTATATGTGTACTTCGTCTTGCCCATCTTGATCATACCGAGATAGTGGCATCTGACGTGGCGGGAAGTGATGAACAGGATGACCTCTGCACAGGCAAACCAGCTGTCGGCCAGTACATAGTCGAAATGTATCTTGCGCTTGATGATGCGGCGTATCATCTCAATCATCAGCGCAATCTTGCTCCGGTTGTACTCCTCAATGCGCATGGCGGTGTGGGAACCTTTGTCATGCTCCTTGGAGAAACGGGCATCGAGCTGCTTCTGCTTCAGTCCGTAGTTCCCCTTCTTGCCCTCCTCTCCGACGAGGGCGAAGTCGAGCAGCATCTGGCTGACGCCATCAGTAATGCCGACGAACAGCCCCTTGAAGCCGAGCATCATCGAGTGGGTCACATGGGAGTATATCTTTCCGATAAGCTCTGTCTGGATACCCCGCTTGGGATAGTCAGTGTCATCGACCATCAGGCATACGGGCTCCGTCTTGTCACACGTCCGCTTCTCCTGGGTCTTTCTCCAGAGCTGGAGCGAGATGACGGCAAGAATCTTGCGCCAGTCATACGACTCATTGGAGATAAACCGATAGAACACGTCCTTCTTGCAGTCGAACAGGCCGCATAGCGAGGACTTTCCATAGTTATAAGCATTGCGAATCATGAAACAGGGAAACAACATCAGCAATCCGAGCACCTGTAGCTGCGTCAGCTTGCAGTTGCACTTGCTTTCGCTGCCGAAAAGTCTTTTTTCGGACAGACGAAGGGCCTTTGTAGTGTCCATTATCGCATTCATTGCACTCGTGGCATCATTTTTTTTGAAAAACTTGCCGATCTCTGAAAAAATGTTTGTACCTTTGTCGCTGAGCATAGGGTTATGTACTTTGTATTTAGCACTTCAAAGTTACAAAATTTCCGCGACATACGGAAATCCCTGTGCTTTTTTTTGCGACCTTATCTCAATTATTTATTAACTTGCGAAACTTGAATTAACATCTAAAAAAGAAGACCATGAAATTGTTTAAAGACATGAAACGCTGGAAGACCATCATCCAGTTCACCATTACCGTGCTTACGGCCATCATCAGTTCATTTTTCGTACAGTCATGCGACGCATTGATATGATTGTCA
>JAIKVS010000131.1 GCA_024685535.1 Oscillospiraceae bacterium
CGGTCCAGGTCCAATGAAATTCATAGTAACGCTGAGCGGTCTTCCGATCAGCCCGTCATCCAGCGCTTTTCTTGCTGTCTGCATGGCGCTGTCAAGTATAGTGTCCGGCGCTTCTGTCACATAGAGGCCTTTTTCTTCTGCAAGAGCAATGATCTCACTCGTCTGTTCAACTGTTATTGCCATGGGTTTCTCACAATAAACATGTTTTCCTGCATTCAATGCCTGCATCGTCAACGGGAAATGAGACGCAGGTCCTGTAACGATAACTGCAATTTCAATTTCCGGATCTGAAAGCAATTCATCCGTCGTACATGCAGTGATATTCCATTTCTCTGCAACTTCCTTTGCCCTGTCCATATCTATATCTGAGCATGCAATTACTCTGCAGTTTTTAAACACGGGACCCAGTGAAGATATATAAGCCTCGCAGAACGCACCGCACCCTATCACGCCGACTCCGAGAACATCTTTTTTCATTTATTTTCCCTTTCTTTGACTATTTTATTCATTTCTGATCTTACTGTCTTTTATTATATCACATTCTCAGCAGTTTAATTAATTATTCAATCTTCCAACAACGCTTAAACCATAACATTAGCATTGTTGATTTGTCCGCAGCTTTATTGTATCATCGTTATTAATAATCAGATATGGTCAGGTGCGGATGAAAATCATCAGAGAAACCGAAAACTTAATAGTATGTATAAAACCGGCCGGAGTTCTTTCAACTGATGAACCCGGCGGTATGCCCTCGCTTGTCAGGGACGCTCTAGGTCATCCGGAAGCTGAAATACGTACCGTTCACAGACTGGACAGAGTGGTGGGAGGTCTGATGGTGCTGGCCAAAAGCAAGCCTGCGGCGTCCCTTCTCAGTGAGCAGATAATGTCCCGTTCATTTGAGAAAGAATACCTGGCAGTTATACATGGCTGCCCTGCCAATGAAGCCGGAACATTCACCGACCTGCTGATCCGTGACAGATACGAACGAATGACCCGTGTTGCCGACTGTCCGGGAAAAGGCGTACAAGAAGCGGTCTTGGATTTCTCCGTTCTGCAAAAAACAGATGACCTGAGTCTGGTGCGCATCTGTCTTGGTACCGGCAGGACACACCAGATCAGAGTGCAGTTCTCTTCAAGGGGCATGCCGATCGTCGGAGATAAAAAATACGGTTTCGCTGAAGAGAGCTGCGATATAGCGTTATGGTCATTCAGGCTGGCATTCAGCGAGCCTTTCACAGGTGAAAGGATGGACTTTTCACTCTCACCCCCAAATCAGTATCCCTGGGATGAGTTTCATATCTGAAAGCGACAAAAAGCAGAAAACCACAACAAAGTGGTTTTCTGCTTTTTCATTTCTACTGTATCAGATCCGATATCCGTGCCGGTCTTTCGATCGTCTGTCCCGGCCAAAGTTCGTCCGGATCACAAAGGTCAAATTTCTTCACATAATCCACCATCATTGCGAAGTCGGCGCATCCCGCCCGTACAGGGCCCGCAAGCTCAGCTGCTTTTTTCACATCCACCCAGACGGCTTCCTCAACCTCATCTGACAGATGGAATTCACATTTAGGGCAGAAAGCAAGGTAGGCAATCATAAGAACGCCGCCTCTGAACCAATATGTCCCAAGGCTTTCAAGGCTCTGTATCTCTATCCCGAGCTCCTCTCTGATCTCTCTTGCTGCAGCGTGTTCAGCATTTTCTCCCGGGAGAATAAAACCGGAATTATACATCCAATGCCTGCTCGTCAGGTGGGACTGCCTGGTCATAACAACTTCATTATACTCGTTATGCGTTAGCACTATGACTGCGGACGGAAATGAATCATACCACATTTTATTGCATGACCCGCAGTACGGCACCAGGCCGTCCTCACTCGTAGACCTGAGAGAAAGCTTCCTGCCGCAAAGAGGACAGTATTCATAGTGAAGTACCATTGTATTTACTGAAACTCCATAATGCCTTTATTTTCTTCCTCTGACTATCGCCCCGACAGATGAAACGATAACAACGGTGCAGAATATAAAAATAAACACTTTTGTCGTATTGCTTGTAAGAAAAGCCATGAGAGGGTTGAAACCGTTCAGTATGGTTATGACTATAAATGCCAGCGCCATACAGATCGCCAGGTGACTCAGAAATTCCATAAATTTCATATATCACACCCTCCTCAACCGTCAATATCGGTCGTTTCCGTGATCAGGAGTATTTCTCCGAGTTCACGATAACCGCTGGGAATGTTGTATTTAGAACCGTTGAACGTCAGCACAGATGATGCGCCACCGTCCATATTATATGCACGCACACATCCCAGATCCTCAAACAGCTGCGCAAACTCTGTAAGGACCATTCCGCGGGCATGGTTCTGTCTCCCGTCTGCGACCACGAAGCAGTAGTGGCCGGGTTCATAATATCCGAAACCGCTTCTTGGCGCTTCCTCCTTTTCTACAACATAGGTGGTGTTGAAGCTTGTCATCGCCTTGCCGTTTGAATCAAGGAGCTTGGGGCCGAATTTCCATGTCTGGTAAGCTCCCGCCGCTATTACATCAGCCGGAACATATTCTGAAGGAGAATAGGTTTCAACAGTCCCGTCATAGTAGAGCACACAGAGATCGAACTCCATGGGATCATCATAATAGACTTCACCGTTACGCACCAGGATACCGGACTTCTGGTTGTTGCAGTAATCTCCGTTCATCGAAATGATCGCACCTGAATTTCTTGCCATTGCTTCCGCATCCTGTGCGCCATAATAGGTGTACTGATTATTTGCAAAATAGGTTTTGAAGTTTTCTATGCCTGCAACATAGATATCAGCCACATAGTAAGTCTGATAAAATCCGTTATATGTACCGCTGAATGTATCTATAGTGACTGAAACGTTCGGACTTGAATAGGAGTTATCGGTGATAACGATCTCATCTGAGAATTTATCCGCAAACTTCTTCTGCCATTCTGTTCTGTTATCGATTACTGCAGGAACAGGCTCGGTCTCCACCGGATCAGCCGGTGCATCAGATGTTACCGGAAGCTTGGACGTGACCTCTGGTGTTTGTGTCGCAGGCTGGGTAACGTTAACCGTTGAAACAGGGCGTATCACAGTGTTTTTCTCTGTGATACGGGGAAGAACATGGTGAAAAAAAGCAAATATGACAAGTATTACACCCGTCATAACGATATCCAGAATCACCTGACGAAATACGGAATCTCCTCTATTTTTTACTGGTTTCCTTATTTGTACAGCCCTATCTGTATTTTCCGCTTCCTGATCGGCTTTGATCTTTACCCGAGTTTCATGACGAACACGGTATTCATCTTCACTATTTGCCCGCACAGGCCTCTGTTCAGGTGCACCGGTCGTATTGCTTGCCGGTCTTCGCACAGGAGCAGCTGAATGCTTTGGACTTGAATGTCTGCCTTCCATTTTATTCTCCAGAAAAAACAGTTTTTCCAACTTAACGGAAAAACAGTATACGACAAAAAACGGGATAATGTCAAATACCGGTTTTGATTGAAGATAAGGGGAAAAAGTGCTATCATACTTTTCGCGATACTTTTATAGTTAATTATTTATTGCAGCGAGGTGTGCTCACAATGCCAAACAGTTTTATACTTTCCTGCGAATCGACTGTAGATCTCCCGTTTTCATATATAAACAGCAGAAACATCCCTGTTCTGTTTTACTCATATACCGTTGATGACAAGGAATATACAGACGATATGGGGCGGGACCCGGAGGCGCTGGGAAATTTCTACAAATTCATCGCTGACGGAAAGATCCCCAGAACCACGCAGCTTAATACATTTCACTATCTTGATTTTCTGCGGCCATTGCTGGAGAAAGGCGATGTGCTGCATATCGCATTCGGATCTGGAATGACAAATTCCGTTGCCAATGCTTTTGAAGCTGCAGAAATGTTGAAAGCTGAGTTTCCGGAAAGAAAACTTGTGGTCATCGATTCATACTGCTCATCTTCAGGCTATGGTATGCTTGTTGACTATGCGGCAGACATGCGTGATGAAGGAAAATCGCTTGAGGAGACTGCTGAATGGATAGAAGCGCATGCCAGAAACATTCATCATCAGTTTTTTACCGTAGATCTGCAGTACTTCAAAAGGAGCGGAAGAGTTTCAGGACCGGCTGCAACTATTGCCACTATACTGAACATCTGCCCCACGATGAGGCTTAACAGAGCCGGGCAGATTATTGCCTACGGAAAAGTCAGGGGCAGAAGCGCAGCAATCGGTGAGACGGTAAAAATGATGGCAGCACACGCTGTCGGAGGTACCGGTTATGACGGCAAATGCTATATCTGCAATTCAAACTGCCTCGACAGCGCTCTCGCGCTTAAGGAGGCAATAGAGATCAGATTCCCTGCTCTAAAAGGTAATATCCGCATTTGTGATATCGGAACGATCATAGCCTCACATTGCGGTCCAGGCACAGTCGCCGTCTTTTTCCTTGGTGATGAACGGGCTGAATAGTGAACATAAAAAAACCGGCAGGCTGATAACAGCCTGCCGGTTTTTTTACAACTCAGTAATCATATATTCCGCCGCCGATAAATTCACGTATGAGAGAATCCGGTGCAACGCTCGCTTCATCTATTACCCCGAACAGCTGAAGAGCAGGAAGCACCTCCCTTATCTCATCAAAGCGCTCTATTCCTCTTGGCACGGCAGAGAACAGCTTAGTGGCGATCGGATTCAAAACAGGAAGTTCATATGGAAGGGAGGAATCAAACTGGAAATTCGCCTGATCCTTGAACGGTGATATGTATTTGATCTCGCCTCGTCTGACGTTGGCCCACATGGCCATCGTATCTGCCGGATCCGTTCCGCGAAACAGATAATCCCTCACCGTTCGCCGCACCAGTCTGAACCAGGTCCTCTTGAACACTATCTTACCGTCATACTCCACATCGCTGCGCGCAGAGATATAAAGCTTGAATGCATTCGGATGGCGTGCGGTGATCATGCTGTTGAGAGCATGGATACCCTCAAATATAACGATCTCGTTTTCTTTGAGTTTGATGGATTTTGACGGTTCCTGGATCCTCATCTGGCGGGAAAACTCATATTTCGGCACAAAGATCCGTTCACCGGCCTCCAACTGATCAAAATGTCTGTTCAGAAGCTCCATATCAAGACACAGCGGGCTCTCAAGATCATAATCCCCTTCAGGAGTTCGGGGTACAGTATCCGGCTCTATTGTATTGAAATAGTCATCCATAGCCACATAATGCGACCGGATGCCCCTTTTCTCCAGAGCTTCTGCAATTTTCATTGACGTGGTGGTCTTGCCGGATCCGGATGGTCCTGACAGCAGCACGATCAGGCTTTTCTTTTTGTTCTCAAGGATCAGGTCAGCGGCTTTCTCGACTTTTGCCAGATACTGCTCATCTGCTTCTCTCATAAATTCTGCAGGATCAGATACTGTTTTAAAATTCAGATCAGTAAGTTGATATGCCATAATCATTCTCCTTTTGAAAAGAAATTAATGATCTTATTCTTATCAGAACACACCTTGTCTATCATGTCAATATACTCTTTAGGATATTTAGGATTCATGATGCGAATGTTTCTTCCGTTTCCCGGTCTGATCAGTTTGGTCGATCCTCCGCCTCCCATTGCAACGATACTAAGAAGTTCCTCCATAATGCAGATATTGTAAAGATTTTCACAACCTTTTTTTGTCCATCCGGTATTTTCGAATCCGCCGGACATGAATTTCTGCCTGTACAGATAATACGGTTCATAGCTCAGATCCCGGAGACAGTCCATGGCATAGTCGAGCATACAGCTGACTTCATTTCCTGACGGCACTGCGGTTCCCTCAAGTAATATCCGTGCTCCCTTTTTTAGAGAAAGCGTATGTACGGTTATGTTTTCAGGCTCCAAAGCAGTTACCGTTCTCAGGCTGTCTGCGAAGTTTTCCGTAGTATCCGATGGCAGACCTGCAATAAGATCCATGTTGATCTGAAAAGTGCCCCTTTCCCTTGCTATTTCAACAGCCGACATTATGTCCGCTGCTGTATGTCTGCGGCCTATAACTTCGAGCACCCTGTCTGACATCGTCTGCGGATTTACACTTATGCGCGTTATACCATAGCTGCTCATAACATCGAGCTTTTCCGGGGTTATTGTATCAGGTCTTCCCGCTTCCACGGTAAATTCACTGACAGATGACAGATCAAAGCAGGAATACATCTCAGTGAAAATCTCTTCAAGCTGCTCCGGCAAGAGTGTCGTCGGCGTCCCCCCGCCGAAATAAACAGAAACAGGTCTCAGTCCCGCACAAGCAACTGCATTGGCAGCCGCTCTGATCTCTTTAATCAGAGCTTCGACGAACGGAGTTATCAGTCCCATACTTTTCTCTACCGACTGACTTACAAAGCTGCAGTATGAACATCTTGTAGGGCAGAAAGGTATCCCTACATAAAGGCAAATATCTTTCTCTCCAAGTTTTGTTTTCGCTCGCATAGTATAACCGGCTGTGTCCATGCATAATGACGCCCTTTTTTCCGATACGTCATATTCACTTTTGAATCTCAGCAGAGCGTTTTCTTTGTTCTTCTCCTCATCCAGTATCCGGCATAATACTTTCCCCGGACGTACACCGGTAAGAGCTCCCCAAACCGGTTTTGCCACGCCAGAATCAAGAGCCGCTGCATAAACAGCATTTTTGACCAGTCTCTGTTCCGTTCTGTTTACAAGCAAAGCATCGGCATCATCCGGCAGCATTGCATGATCTTCGCCTTTCCAAACACTGTTCCCTCTTACAATAAGACATGCAGCATCAGCTGCGCCATTATTATGGCGCAGATACACTTCCATCCTGTCTCCTTCAGGAACTCCTTCAGGATACTCAGGCCGTTCATCTGGAAAAACGGTAAGGAGCATCTGTTCTACTGCGTATCTGTAATTATGTCCGAAAAAGTAGATATTCATATTTTTAATTATATCATCGACAGGCTGCAAATGCAAAAAATGCTTGAAATTGCTCATGTTTTCAGTTAATATAAGTGTAGGGAAGTAGCGGAGGTTGTATCGTTTCTGAAGCGGAGTATTTGAATGTATTGTGTCGGTGAAAAAATAATCTACGGCGAAAACGGAGTATGCACTGTTGATAAGATAGCCCCTCTTGAAATGAACGGAACTGTGCCCGACAGGCTTTTTTATCATCTCACACCGCTTGTCGGCAGCGGCAAGTTGTTTACTCCGGTTGATTCGAATGCATATATGAGGCCGGTAATGAGCAGAGCTGAAGCAGAAGCCTTTATTGCCGCAATACCGGATATTGAGCCCGCTGTATGCAGCGACAACAGATTCAATCATGTAGACTCCTTCTACAGGGAAAAATTCAAAACGCATGAGCTTGAGGATCTTGTTTCAGTGATCAAAGGGCTGACAATGCGGCTCGACGAAAAGAAAACCCGAAGCAGCAGAGCCGAGGCTACCATTAAACGAGCAAAGGACATACTGTACAGCGAACTGTCCATTTCTCTGGATATAGATCTTAAATCTGTGGAAAACTATATCGCAGAAAAATCAGGTCCGATCGTATAGTCAGTATTATTTAAAGTAAACAGCGGAATAACTAAGCAGATAACAAAAAGCAGCTGAAAACCGATTCACCGGTTCTTCAGCTGCTTTATTATTTGTCTTTAACTGTTATATCTGATGACTGTTTTGTAAAAATCAACTGCCCCCGTCAAGCTGGAGCAATCTATATTCTCATTCAGGCCATGCATGCTCTGCATCTGCTCAGGGCTGTAGGCAACAGGTCCGAATCTGATGCAGGCATCACAAATCTCCTGATAAAAGCGAGCATCTGTTCCGCCTGTCATTACATAGGGACAGACCGGCAAACCCGGAAACACATCACCGATAACCCGCTCAACCAGCAGGAAAGCATCGCTTTTTGTGCTGACAGGCGGCATTGCACCATAAGAATCAAGGACCTCCACGTCAACATCGTATTTCTTCGCAAGGTCAGCAATTACAGCATTGCTCTCTTCAGGCCCCTGGTGCGGAATATAGCGCAGGTTCACAGTGAGTGTTGCTTCCTGCGGGATTACATTGCACGCCTCAGAACCGGTCTGCATCGTGAAGGCAACTGTGGTTTGCAGAAGTGCGGCAGCCTCAGCTGAGATCATAGGCAGCAGTTTCTTAAGCAGAGGAGCAAACAGCCAGAGATTCCCGAATAGAAGTCTGTAATGAAACGGTCCGTATGCCGAAAGCTTTGCGAGCATTTCTTTAACTTCCGGCTCAAATTCGATCTTCATGGGCTCATGCTTTTCAAAGTCACAGACGAACTTCGAAAGCCTTGCTATGGGTGACCCCTTTGAAGGAGTGCTGGAATGGCCGCCGTTTGACCTTGCAGACAACTTAAGGTTTCCCATCCCCTTTTCAAGCACGCCTACCATAGCATAGTATCCGTCTACTCCTTTTAAAGGAGATTCAACTATAGCACCGCCTTCATCGCAGACGAGATAAGGCCTGACGCCACGCCTTTTCAGCTCGGCAACAAGTTTCGGACATCCCTCCCCTCCTACTTCCTCGGTGCATGAGGAGCTAAGATAAACATCCTGTTCAGGTTCATATCCTTCTGCTATCAACTCCTCAACCGCCTGGAAAAAGCCCATCACGTTGCACTTTATATCCCCGCTTCCTCGTCCCCAGACTTTTCCATCAGCAATGTCTCCGGAAAAAGGACCATGGATCCATTCGCCTTCAGCAGGGACCACATCCTGATGGCTCATGAGAACCAGGGGCTTTTCTCCGCTTTTCCCTTTCCAGAAGAAAAGGAGGTTTCCGTCAATCTCCGTTTTTTCAAGTTTTGAATGGACCAGCGGGAACAGTTCCTCAAGAAGACTGTGGAATTCGAGGAACTTCTCTCTTCTGTCCACATCTTTATAGGAAACGGTCTCACACCGGATCATCTTTGAAAGTTTATCTGAATAGGTCCTTTCCCTTTCCGCATCGTGAACAGGGCTCCATTCAGATCTCTTCGCAGGTGTGCACACAGTTTTAATAACTGCAGCAAGTATAAGCAGCAACAGCACCGCAACAACGGTCAGTACCAAATACAGTATTATCATAATCCACCTGTCTCCAATATATCATACCGAAAAGTACAGAATAATGAATATTCCAGACAGA
>JAIKVS010000134.1 GCA_024685535.1 Oscillospiraceae bacterium
GTTCTCAAGCGGCATCAACCTGCTGCTCATCGTTACGATCCTCATTTTCAATACTCTTGTCAACAAGCTGACAGGTGCCAGCCTTGACGAGGGAATAGGAGGTTAACTTATGCCTAAGATCACACTTACACATGTTACCAAGAGATGGGATAAATTCTATGCGGTTGATGATCTCAACCTGGTGATAGAGGATAACGCCTTTGTTACCCTGCTCGGCCCCTCCGGTTGCGGCAAGACCACCACTCTGCGCATGATCGCGGGACTTGAGACCCCTACTTCCGGAAAGATCACCATCGGCGATAAGACCGTTTTCGATTCGGACGCCGGTATAAACATCCCGCCCAATAAAAGAAAGGTCGGCTTCCTTTTTCAGAACTACGCTCTCTGGCCGAACATGACGGTTTACCAGAACATCTCCTTCGGTCTTAGCAACATAAAGGAAGAGCTGCCGAAATACGACCTTGAAGCCCGCCGCACAGCCGCTTTGATCGAAGCCCTCAAAAAGCCTGAAGAGGTCGTGAACACCATCCGTGAGTGCGTCGACAAGAAGGGCAAGCTCGATGTGAACAAAGCCCATATAAAGCTGATTGACCACTATGAGATCTCCATCTACACGGCAAAAGAGCTGATGGGCTATAAACTCCACGAGGCTTCCGATCCTGCAGCCGTCGCTGCCGCCAGGAGTACAGAGCTTGAAAAGAAGCTTGACGCCGCTGTAAAAAAGTGCTTCTCAGAGGGATGCACCTTTAATGATGATTACGCCTACGTTAAAGACGGCAAAACAGTCACTGAAGTGCGCAAGCTCAGCAAGGAAGAGATAGATCTGAGCGTACGCCGCGTGTCCAGGATAGTTAAGATCGGTATGTTCATGGACCGTTATCCCGCAGAGCTCTCCGGCGGCCAGCAGCAGCGTGTCGCCATAGCGAGGACTCTCGCTCCGGAACCCAGCGTTCTCTTTATGGACGAGCCTCTCTCCAACCTCGATGCAAAGCTCCGTCTTGAGATGCGTTCAGAGCTGCAGCGTCTGCATCTTGAAACCGGTTCCACTTTCGTATACGTCACCCATGATCAGATGGAGGCAATGACCCTCGCGACCAAGATCTGCCTCATAGAGAACGGACTGCTCCAGCAGTATGATGCTCCCCTCACCGTATACGGAAAGCCGAACAATACTTTCGTGGCTGACTTCGTCGGCAACCCGGCAATAAACTTCATCGATGCCAAAGGCACCCAGAAGTCCGACGGAAGCCTGGAGCTCAGCATATTCGACGGCCTGAAGGCGCGTTTTGTTCCCAATGCCCCCCTCAGCCTTGACAGCTGGTACTCTGAGCAGGATGCCTCTGATGCCTCCCGCAAGGAAGCCGAAGCAGAGAAGGCAAAGCAGAAGGGCTACATCGAAAAGGGCAACAAGGATACTCTCTTCCGCTACCATGTAGCCACAGTTGACGAAGGCGAGGACTACGGCGATGAGGTCTTGGTCGGAAACGATGACTTTGTTCTCGGTGTAAGGCCGGAGTTCATAGACATACTGCCTGACGGCCCCATCGAGGGCGAGATCTATTCCGCGATGCCTACCGGTATGGAAACCACGGTCAAGATCCAGGTCGGCAGATTCCTCCTCACCGGCGTTGTGTTCGGCGGCGTGCTCTATGAGATAGGCCAGAAGGTGCGCTTCGGTTTCCGCGGAGATGATATCATAATCTTCAGCAGAAAGAACGGCCGTCTGATATCCCAGGGCAGTTTGACGCTCATTTCCTGATGTGATAGAATAACCGGGAGCTTTTAAAGGCTCCCGGTTATTTTTATTCTCTTTACTGATCCATGTCGTTTCAAGGGAGGTTCCCCTTTGAAAAGAACATTGCTGACCGCTGTAATTATAATTTCACTTATGTTTTCCGGCTGCGGCTTCCGTTCGGATCCGCAGCTGCTCGACTATTCTCCGGAAGAAGCCCGGCGCCTCACCGTATACACTTCCCATAAGGAAGAGGTCTACAGGCCGATAATCGAGGAATTTGAAGACAGGACCGGAATCTGGGTAGACATAGTAACAGGCGGCACCGGAGAACTGCTGGAACGCCTTGAAAAAGAAAAGAATTCGCCCGCAGCCGATGTTATGTTCGGCGGCGGTGTTGAGAGCCTGCTCTCATATGAGGACTGCTTTGAACCCTACACTGTATCCAGCGCTGAAAGCATCATGCCCGGACTGCGGCAGAGAAAAGATATATGCACTCCATTTTCATCGCTGCCCTTCGTGATCATATATAATACGAGGCTTGTCCGGCAGGACGATGTCAAAGGCTGGGCGGATCTGCTCGATGAGCAGTGGAAAGGCAGGATAGCCTTTGCAGATCCCGCAGTTTCAGGCTCAAGCTACTCTGCAGCAATGACAATGCTCACCGCT
>JAIKVS010000137.1 GCA_024685535.1 Oscillospiraceae bacterium
CGGCAAGATGCATAGGTATGTGTCCCTGCGCAAAAAAATGCTCGGGGTACAGGATCTGCATATGTACGATGTGTATGTCCCCATCGTTGCAGATGTCGACAGGGAAATAGACTTCGAGGAAGCAAAAGACACGGTGCTCCAAGCGCTTGCAGTCCTTGGCGATGACTATACAGCTCTGCTGAAAGAGGGCTTCGGTAAACGCTGGATCGATGTCTATGAGAACGAGGGAAAACGCGGCGGAGCCTATTCCAGTGGCAGCAGCTATCCGCATCCTTATGTGCTTCTCAATCATAAGGACAACCTCGACTGCATGTTCACCCTTGCCCATGAGATGGGCCACGCACTCCACAGCTATCACTCCACAGCACACCAGCCGACTGCATATGCAGACTATGTGATATTTGTGGCTGAGGTCGCCTCCACCTGCAACGAGATACTTCTCATGCGATGGCTGCTGGACAGAACGAAAGACAGGAAGGAGAGAGCATTTCTCATAAACCACTTCCTTGAAGAGTTTAAGGGAACGCTCTTCAGACAGACCATGTTCGCTGAATTTGAGCTCTGGATGGGTCGCACCGCCGAATCCGGCGCTTCTCTTACCGCTGATGTGCTCTGTGAAAAGTACCTTGAACTGAACAGGGAATATTTCGGGCCTGATATGATAAGCGATGAAAATATTGCACTTGAATGGACCAGGATACCTCATTTCTTCTATGATTATTACGTTTTTCAGTATGCAACGGGCTTTTCCGCGGCAGTTGCCATAGCCAACAGGATACTTTCTGAGGGCGGTAAGGCCGTTGAGGATTATAAGCGCTTCCTCTCAGGAGGCTGCAGCACAGATCCCATATCGCTCCTGAAGATAGCGGGCGTAGACATGAGTTCACCCGAGCCGGTGGAATCGGCATTGGAGTTTTTCAACGGACTGCTTGATGAGTTCGAGGAACTTGCAGGCTGACGTGATATTTGAATTCTGAATCGAAAAGAGGGTTTTGTTATGATAATGGACTGCTCAAAATACGTGGGAAAATGTGTCTGCGGCAAGGAGCACAGCCTTGAGACAAAAATGGTAGTCGTTGAATACGGTGCCCTGCAGAGCTTTGAAAAGTATATGGAAGCTGTTGGGCTTGCCGGCAAAAGGCGCACTGTGGTATACGACAGCGTCGTATATAAGATCACTGAGGGAAAACATGTCCGCGCTGATCAGGAGATAATTCTGCCGGCGGAAGGCCTCAGATCAGAGGACATACTTATAGAGGACATGATGAAGAAACTGGAAGATCCGGAAGTTATAGTGACGGTGGGTGCCGGCACCATGATGGACTTCGGCAGATATCCTGCCTATAAGCTGGGCATACCATTCGTTGCGATACCGACTCTTGCCAGCTCCGACGGCTTTACTGCCCGCATCTGCTCTGTCATCATTGAGGGGCAGAAGAAATCCATTCCCATGAAAGCACCTGAACTTGTGGTGGCGGATCTGGATATAATCAAAGGCGCCCCAAAGAGATTGGTGGCCTCCGGCATAAACGACATCCTTGCAAAGTATGTTTCCCTTGCCGACTGGAAAATAGCCACGCTGGTATCCGGTGAGGATTTCTGCCCGATGATATATGACCTTGCAAAGGAAGCACTGGACATAATGAGAGCTGCGGCAGATAAATACGCTGCATCGGGTGAGATTGACCATGAGGCTATGACCATGGCTCAGATGAAATCCGGCCTTACCATGCAGCTTTGGGTTAACTCCAGAGCAGCATCCGGTGCCGAGCATCTCATAGCGCATCTGGTTGAGATGCATCCGCCCCGCTTTGAAAATGCTGAAGGAATCCATGGCGAATGCGTAGGTGTTGGAACTTATCTGTGCGTTAAAAAATATCATGAGCTTGCAAAACTCATGCCGGTTGCTAAAGCCTTTGAGCCTCTGACCGAAGACTGGATAAAGGAGAAATTCGGTGACAGTCTCTGGGAAGGCATAAAAGAGGAAAACAAAAACGATATACTCTCCTCCTTTGACCCTCAGATTATAGTTGATAACTGGGATAAGATCCGTGAAATCATTGCCGAGATCCCTCCCGCAGAGGAACTGGAGTCGCTTTACAAGGCTGTAGGCTCAAAATACCTGCCTGA
Organism: Oscillospiraceae bacterium; assembly: GCA_024685535.1. Lineage (GTDB taxonomy): Bacteria > Bacillota > Clostridia > Oscillospirales > Oscillospiraceae > Limivicinus. The sequence continues at coordinate 2,131 of JAIKVS010000137.1, forward strand.
GCATATAGGCATCGATCCGGCTCTCACAGATGAGATCCTCCCGATTTCTGCCGCCATCAGAAATCGCCTCACACTGATCCGCATGCTGAGGGTTCTGGATTTTCAGGAAAAGTAATGGATAAGCTCAATGTCTGTCTTATAAACGATTCATTTCCTCCGGCGATCGATGGCGTTGCGAATGCGGTGGTAAACTACGGAAGAATCATCAATGGCGGGCTTGGCAGAGCCTCTGTGGTAACGCCTTATTATCCTGAAGCTGATGACTCAGTGTTCAGCTTTCCTGTAATCCGATATCCCAGCATCGATATGACCAGATTAGTAGGTTATCGTGCAGGACTGCCTTTTTCTGCAGATGTGATGAGACAGCTGGAGGGCTCAGGCTTTGACCTGATTCACAGTCACTGCCCGATCACGTCAACGCTTTTTGCAAGGACTCTGAGGGAACGCCTCGATGTTCCGATAGTCCTTACCTACCATACAAAGTTCGATATAGACATCGCAAATGCTATCAAAAGCAAACGCCTTCAGACGGAAGCGATTAGGCTGCTTGTGGAGAACATTTCTGCCTGTGACGAGGTTTGGACCGTGAGCCGCGGCGCAGGGGATAATCTCAGAAAACTCGGATTTACCGGAGAATATACGGTTGTGTCAAACGGTGTGGACTTGCCTCGCGGAAGAGTGGAGGACTCCGCTGTGAAAGCCGCCTGCACAGGGTATGACCTGCCAGAGGGAGTTCCGCTTTTCCTGTTTGTGGGCAGAATGATGTGGTATAAGGGCATCCGTATAATACTGGATGCTCTTGCTGGCCTTAAATCCGACGGTGTGAATTTCCGTATGGTGTTCATAGGTGGAGGCGGAGACAAGGATGACATTGTTGCCAGCAGTGAAAGCCTTGGCCTGAACGACAAGGTGTTTTTCATCGAACCGATCCGGGACAGGGATGTAATTCGAGCATGGTACTGCAGAGCTGATCTTTTCCTTTTCCCCTCTACTTTCGACACCAACGGTCTTGTAGTGAGGGAGGCGGCAGCCTGTGAACTTGCCAGTGTTCTGGTTGGGGGGAGCTGTGCAGCGGAGGATTCCACAGATGGCGAAGACGGCTTCCTGATTGAAGAAAATGCAGATTCGATGAGAAAGATGCTGCTTAGACTATGCGCATGTCCTGAATTCATGAGAAATGCCGGTGTAAAAGCTGCTGAAAACCTTTATATCTCATGGGAAGACGCGGTAAAAAATGCCTGTGGGCTGTACGGCTCAGTGATAGAAAAATACAGGAGCGGAACTTGCCCCGCGCATGACAGCCCCGGAGACGATATGTTCCGCTGGGCGTCGGAAACACTGGAGAGCGTGAGCCGCGGGAAGGAATTCATCCGTGATGTACAGGAAGGATTTATTCAGGAGCAGCAACGCTATCATGAGGACAGCGAGGCGGACATTGAAAGAGTAAAAAAACTTATCGGGGAGAGCATGGAAAAACTGCAGAGCAGCATTGAAGAAGGACAGAACAGGGTCCGCTCGGATATAGAATCTGCAAAAGCT
>JAIKVS010000161.1 GCA_024685535.1 Oscillospiraceae bacterium
AGCTCCGCGGTGCCGTATTTCCTCTTCAGAGCCGTGAGCAGCAGATGATCGCAGAATTCCGGGTTTTTCGGAAGAACAGGGCCGTGGCTGTAGGTCCCGAAGATGTTTTTATAGTGTGCGCCTTCGGTGCCGTCCTCGCCGTTGTTGCCGTAGCCGGCGAGCACTTTCCCCAGAGGCTCCACTCCGCTGCCCAGCATCGTTCGGCCGCTGTGGTTCTCGAAGCCGACTATGATGCTGCCGCCGGCAGCTTCCGTGCACCGGAACTTATAGTTCCCTATCATTCTCTTCTCTCCGCCCACGGTGTAAAGATCGAGAAGGCCGGTGAAGTCGCAGCGCTTTCCGTCATAGGTCTCGTAATATGAGCCCAGCATCTGGTAGCCTCCGCACACCGCGAGCAGCACTATCCCGTCCTCCACGGCGGATCTTATCTCATCCGTTTTCCCTCTGTGCAGATCGTCAAGAAGGACTTCCTGCTCGAAATCCTGACCGCCGCCGATGAACACGATGTCAAAGCCTGTAAGATCGAGTTTGGAGCCGATGGGCTTTGTCTCCACAATGGCGTCTATCCCGCGCCACTGCAGGCGCTTTTTCATGCAGATTATATTTCCCGTGTCGCCGTAGAGATTGAGCACGTCGGGATACATATGGCAAATCTTCAGTTCCATTATCAGCCCTCCCAGAATTCACTGCCGCCGCAGCGCTTTACTATAACGTGCCTCAGATCGAGCATTGCGGTATAAGTCGGGAGTATATATACAGGGCATTCCTGCGCCGCGCACCAGTCTGTGAGCTTTTCATAATCCTGTATCACCTGCGTCTTTTCCGGATCAGCACCTGCATATTTAAGCCGCATGGCAAGATCCCTCGCCCTTATCCCGCCTACCGCGGCGGATACGATGCGGTCCCTCATATTTTCGAGGCGCTCGAAATCAGCGTCCCAGATCCATGAGATGTCAGTGCCGTCGGCATCGCGGTCGTTAAGGCAGACTGCAATGGCAAAGGGGCCTTCAGTGCCCTCAAGGAATTCAAGCACACGGCTGCAGCCTGCAGGGTTCTTTACCAGCATGATCGTTGTGCCCTCTTTGCCGAGTTCAAAATGTTCATAGCGTCCGAAGCCGCATTTGAAGGTCCCCAGCGCTGTAACTATGGCATCGGCGTGTACGCCGGCCTCAGTACAGGCGGCATAGGCTCCCGCCGCATTATAGAGGTTGTAGACTGCAGGAAGGTTTACTCTTACTCTGCGCTCCGTGCCGTCTATCCCGCTGAGAACGGCAGTGCTTCCGAGAAGATCGCTCTCTATGAGAGACACTACTGCATAATCCGCTTCATGCCTTGAATAGCCGCAGTTCGGGCAGCGGAAGCCGCCGAGATGGCCGTAGGTCACATAGTCATATTCATATCTGGTCTTGCACTTTATGCAGAAGGCGGCGTCACTCAGCACCGAGCTTTCCTGCTCGGGCACCGCGCCGGCTTCAATGCCGTACCATACCACCCTGTTTGGAATGCCTTCGGCAAGGGAGGCAGTGAGAGAGCAGTCGGCGTTGAGACATACAATTGCCTCAGGTGCGCCGAGGATGCCCTTTCTTATATTCTCCACTGTGTGGGTCACTTCGCCGTATCTGTCGAGCTGATCGCGAAATACGTTGGTAACTATTATGACCTCGGGCTTAAGCTGCCTGAAAACGCCTCCCGAAGCCGCCTCATCGCACTCTATTACGGCACAGTGCTTCTTCATTCTGCCGGTCAGAGTACAGTTGGCCACAAATTCCGTGGTGATCCCGCTGAGGAGATTTGCGCCGCTGCGGTTTGCAAAGCAGTCTCTGCCGTCGCGCCTCAGCGCCTCCTCCATCATTCTGGCACTGCTGGTCTTTCCATTAGTGCCTGTTATGGCGATGGAGCGGACATCCTTTGCGAGATAGCCGAGGAGCTCCGGGCAGATCTTCAGCGCCCAGCGGCCGGGCATGGCGGTGCCGCCCCTGTGGAGGATGCGGGAAACCAGCTTCAGGGCCTTGCAGAGCAGTATTGCCAAAATTGCTTTTATCTTCATGGGAATATGCCTTCTCCCTTTATTTACCGTGCAGTATTATATCAGAGTTTCGTCCGGAATTCCTCCACGGCTTCCTTAACGCCTTCCATCACCTTTTCAACCGTTCCTTCAGCGAAGGGATTGTCAAGGCCGGCGTATTCGAGCAGCTCGAAGTAACCCTTGCTGCCGCCCGCTCTGCAGAGCTTCAGATAGTCATTCCAGGCGCCTTCCCTGTCATTTCTCATTCTGAGGAAAAACTGGAACGCGCAGATCTGGGCCAGAGCATAGTCCACATAATAAAACGGGAAGAGGAATATATGCTGCTTCTGCATCCAGAATCCGCCTCCTTCGAGGAAGGCGTTTCCGTCATAGTCTCTCCAGGGAAGATAGGTCTTTTCTATCTCCCTCCAGACCTTTCTGCGGTCGGCAGCGCTCATGCCGGGATTTTCGAAAACTCTGTGCTGGAACTCATCCACACTGACAAGATAGGGGATGGTGTTCACAGCGCTGCAGAGATGGATGTATCTGTATTTATCCGCATTCCCGCCGAAGAAGCTCTCCATCCACGGATAGGCAAAATGCTCCATCGACATGGAATGGATCTCGTTTATCTCGCTGGTGGAGCTTATCTGATTGGCAAGGGGAAGGGTGCGGCTGGCGGTATATGCCTCAAAAGCGTGTCCGGCTTCATGAGTCAGCACATCCACATCAGCCGAGGTGCCGTTGAAGTTTGAAAAGATGAAGGGCGCTTTGAAGTCCGGCAGGAAAGTGCAGTAGCCTCCCAGGTGCTTGCCGGGCCTCGTCTCGAGATCGAAGAGCTCATACTCCCTCATGAAGCTGAAAAACTCCCCGGTCTCCGGCGACATCTCCGAATACATCTTTCCGGCTTTTTCAACAAGCTCCGGCATGCTGCCCTCGGGGACCGCATTCCCTTCCGGGAAGGCTATCGCCTCGTCATACCAGTGGAGAACGTCCACTCCGAGCCTTTCAGCCTGCTCCTTATGAAGCTCCGCACAGAAGGGAACTATCACTTCCCTTACCTTGGCGCGGAAAAGCTCTACGTCAGCGGCTGTATAGTCAAACCTGCCGCGGGCAGGATAGATATAGTCTATGTAATTTGAAAAGCCCAGCTTCTTCGCCTTGCGGACCCTCAGTGCAACAAGTTTGTCATAGGTCGCATCCAGTTTTCCCGAAACGCTCTCATACAGCGCTGCCCAGGCTCTGAATGCCTCGGCTCGCTCCTCCCTGTCAGTGCTCTCCATGTGCTTGAGGAGGCCGTAGAAATTGCACTCCTCGCCTCTGAAATCGCATTTGCAGAGGGCGGCAGCCTTGGAATACTCCTGTCCGAGTCTGTCTTCCTTTATCATATCAGGGATGATACGGAAGTTTATTAGTCTGAGCTGCATCTCAAAGCTCTTCATGAGCTGCGGTCCGAATTCTTCATCGAACTGCTTTCTGAAAGGCGATGCCACAGCTGCCTTCATAAGCTTCTGGAGCGAGAGGGACATTTTGGCATTCCCTGCCGACATTGCCTTCTGCTCCGCCTCATAGAAGCTGTCTGTCTTGTCCATTGTGTTCCTGATCTCACATATTGAGGACATGGTATAGACTTTTGTTATGACCTCTTCCGCTTCGATATAGGCGGCTCTGTATTCATCATATGAAGCACATGCCTTTACTTTTTTTGTGATCGCCGCAAGCTTTTTTCTGCAGGCGCCGAAGTCCGGTCTGCGATATTCCAGGCTGCTGAACTTATCCATAATGTCTTCTCCGTTAAAGTTTATTACCCGCGGCAACATAGGCCGCGGGTATTATTCCGCCTCTTTCAGGCAGTGCGTTTATTCTTCAATGAACAGTACACCCAGGCATCTCGGTCCGCAGTGAGATGCAATGGTGGCACCCGCTACCGTATGATGCACTTCTTTGCAGCCGGACTTTTCCTTTACCAGCTGCATGAGCTGCGTTACTACCATATCGTCTATCTCGCCCGACTCGGTGAGGAAAATATGGCCCGGACGGATCTTCTTCCCCTCAAGGCGCTCTGTAATATACTGGCGGTATACATTGTTCATGTTCCCGCGGTATTTCTTATAGACATCAAGCTTGCCGTCTCTCATCTCGAGACCGGGTTTGATCCTGAGGAGGTTGGCTCCTAAAGCAGCGGTGGCTGAGCAGCGGCCGCCCTTATACATGAACTCGAGGGTATCGAGCACGAAGCTGGTGGAGACCTTGCCTGTAAGCCCTCTGAGATGCTCTGCTATCTCCGCGGCGCTCATTCCTTCCGCAGCGCGTTCTGCGCCCTCTATGGCCAGAAGTCCGACTCCTGTGGAGAGCATTCTGCTGTCCACCACGTAGACTCCCTCGAATTCCTCCGCGGCAAGTCTTGCAATGCTGTATGTGCTTGAAAGCTCCGAGCTGATATCAACATGAACGACTTCGTAACCCTCGTCCGTGAATGACTTGAAGAAGTCGATAAAAGTCTGCAGACTGGGAGCCGCTGTCTCTGGAAGCGTGCCGTCCTTATGGTAGCGTGCAAACATCTGGGGCGTGGAAAAATCCACCCCGTCCTGATAGCTCTCATTTCCGAGCACTATCGTGAGAGGCACGGTTTTAATATTGTAGCGCTTATAGAGCTCCGGAGAAAGATCAACGGTGCTGTCACTTGTTATCATGACCGGTTTGCTCATATTCTGGTCCCCCTGTGATATGGATTGACTGCTGCGGCATATATCATATAGCCGCACACAACATTACAATTTTATTATGTTTTTAACGGTTAGTCAAATAAAACGTATTATTCCCGTGCTCCGGTCTTTATTCAGAGCGTTTTTCCATCTTTCACTGCCGCTATCTGTCCCTCTATCCATTCGCAGAACGCGTCTACGCCCTCGCCGGTTTTCGCGCTGATCGGGAAAAACACGGCTTTCGGGTTCAGGTTCAGGATACGCTGCTTTGCTTTTTCGATGTCGAAGTCAAAATAGGGCAGGGCATCGATCTTGTTTATGAGGACAACATCGCTCACGGTATACATCAGAGGATACTTCAGAGGCTTGTCGTCCCCCTCCGGGACAGACAGGATGGTTATGTTCCAGTGGGCGCCCGTGTCGAACTCGGCAGGGCATACGAGATTGCCGATATTCTCAAGGATCAGCAGGTCGAGGCCAGCGGTATCGAACTCTTCGAGGGCGCGCGCCGTCATATCAGCATCAATATGGCACAGTCCGCCGTTATGGATCTGCATGGAGC
>JAIKVS010000194.1 GCA_024685535.1 Oscillospiraceae bacterium
CTCACGCCGCGCATGGTGAGCAGGGCCGTGGACATCCTCATAAAGGCCAACGCCCCCATGATCGGCAATAACTATGTTGCCGTGGTGCATCCCAGCGTCGCCGGCGACCTGCGCCGCTGCCCGGACTGGATAAGCATAAATGAATATAACTCCAGCCGGAATATCTTCAACGGCGAGATCGGCGAGCTGCACGGAGTCCGCTTCATTGTTGATACCTTCGCCCCCGTGCTGGGAACCGCCGGCGAGACCTCCGCGGACGACGATGAATATGTCAACAAGGAGCGCGGCAGGACCTACGCCACCTATTTCCTCGGCAATGAGGGCTACGCGATAATCGACCCCGAGGGCGGCCACGCGCAGATGATAATAAAGGACAAGTCCGATATAGGCGGCCCGCTGGACCAGTACTCCACCATAGGCTATAAGTTCGAGACCAACGGCGCCACGATCCTTTACCCGGAGAGGGTGCTGAGGGTTATGAGCTGCAGTTCGTACTCTGCCACGGATTCAGTAAATTAAAAAAGTCATCCTGAGGCGAAGCCGAAGGATCTCTCAGCCAAGAGATTCTTCGCTCTGCTCAGAATGACAGGAGAAAGGAGTTATTTATGGCTAAGACGAAAAATGAAACTGCTGTTCCGAAGAACGACATGGTAAAGGTCAAGGGCCTGAGGAACGAGGACACCGCCGTTATAGTGAACGGTCAGGTCCGCGTTATCCCCAAGGGCAGGGAGATCCTGGTGGAAAAGCGCTTTGCCGATGAGTTCGAGCGCGCCGAGAGGGCCAAGGACAAAGTTGCATTAGACCAGGAAAAGATGGTCTACAGCGGGTGACTGTTAATCAAGTTATTACTCTTGTTGATGAATTAGAACCGAACCAATTCCCGGAGCAACAGAAATTCACATGGCTCGACAGGCTGGACGGCCAGATCTTCAACGAGGTGATATATACCCACGCGCATGAGGAAGGGGCGCATTACACGCCCCTTTCCTCCGGGGATGACGAACTGCTCGTCCCCTTCCCCTATGATTCGATTTATAACTACTGGCTCCAGGCGATGATAGCCCTGGAAAACGGTGAATCCCAGAAATATCTGGTGAACATGGAACTATTCAACGCAGCTTACACGAACTATTTACACTGGTACAACAGAAACCATAATCCGGCCTCCTGCCGGAACAGACTGAGGTTTTAGTTATGCCCTTTTTACCTGAGATCAATATTGAGAGCCAGACGAGGCTCATGACCTCCGAATTCGGCGGCTATGACCACAATCTGAAGATCGCCGACGGCGACTTTTACGACACGCTGAATCTCACAAGCGAGTTCTCTCCCCTCCTGGCCGACAGAAGAAAGCGGGGCACCGTGCGCTCCTTCGCCAATGCGCAGGGACTGCTTGCAAAGGAACAGCTGGCCTGGGTGGACGGCGGCACCCTTTATTACGGCGGCGCCGCCACTCCCGTCACAGGCCTTTCCGCCGGGGAGAAGAAGCTTATCAGCATGGGAGCCTATATCTGCATCTTCCCCGATAAGATGTACTACAACACCATGGACGCCGCCGACTACGGCAGCATGGAGGCGAAGTATATCTCCTCCCTCAGCGGGCAGACGGTGCGCTATCAGGCCTGCCGTTCGGACGGTGAACCCATCGGCCTGAGGACCGTTTCCTCAACGCAGCCGGAACAGCCGGCAAACGGACAGATCTGGGTCAACGTCTCCGACGGCGGCTGGTATGAATATTCCTCCTTCCAGGAGGAGTGGATAGTTATCGATACGGTGTATACGAAGATAAGCTTCCAGAGCATAGGTACGGTGCCGGGGAAGTTCAGGGAATATGACGGCGTCACGATATCCGGCGCATACTTCGATGACCTGAACGGGGATAAGATCCTTTACGCCGTGGGCGGCGGGGAGCAGGAGGCGGACTTCGTGGTGGTGATCGGCCCGATAGAGGAGGACTATACCGATACCAACGGCTCGGTGACCATTGAGCGCTCCGTGCCTCAGCTGGACTTCGTCTGCGAGTGCGGCAACCGGCTCTGGGGCTGCTTCTACGGAAACGACGGCGAAAAGAACATCAACGAGGTCTGCTGCTGCGCCCTGGGGGATTTTCGCAACTGGCGGCAGTATATGGGCGCCGCCACCGACAGCTGGACGGCCTCCGTGGGCTCCGACGGGCCCTGGACAGGCGCCGCGGCCTATCTGGGTTCGCCGGTTTTCTTCAAGGAAAACTGCCTCCACCGCGTTGTGATCTCGGCGGAGGGGGCCCACCAGCTGATAGAGACCGAGTGCAGGGGAGTGCAGAAGGGCTCGGAAAAGAGCCTCTGCCTCGTTGGGGAAACGCTTTTTTACAAGGGCAGGACGGATGTCTGCGCCTGGCAGGGAGGCTTCCCGGCTGTTGTGAGCAGGGCGCTGGGAGCAGTTCGCTATAGCAGCGCCTCCGCCGGAGCCATAGGCAGCCGCTACTATATCTGCATGACTGATGAGGAAGGCGCAAGAAATCTCTTCGTCTACGATACGGCAAACGCCGTCTGGATGAAGGAGGATGGGCTGAACTGCATCTGCTTTGCAGGCCTCGGCAGCGAGCTCTATGCCCTCACGGAGACCGGCGGCGTCAGATATCTCACCGCTCTCCTCGGCACTGCCGGCGTTCTGGAGGAGGCCGTGCTCTGGATGGCGGAGACCTCTGTTCTTTATTACGAGCTCCCGGATAAAAAGTACGTGAGCCGCTATAATATCCGCCTGCGCTTCACCGGCACCGCCGCCCTTGAGATAGAGTACGATTCCTCAGGCGTCTGGCTCCCCGCCGGGAGCTTCACCATGGACCGGACCGACAGCATTGTGATCCCCGTCCGCCCGAGGCGCTGCGACCACCTGCGCTTCCGCCTAAGCGGCATCGGCGAGGTGAGGATTTTTTCAATAACGCGTGTGATACAGCGCGGCTCTGATTATTAAGCACTGTCATTCTGAACGCAGTGAAGAATCTCTATTCGAAGAGAGATCCTTCGGCTTTGCCTCAGGATGACAAATGAAAGGTTTATTATTTATGGTTTTCGATTATCCCCCCATGCTGCAGGGCTCGACACAGCAGCAATTGAGCGCCTTGCGCGATTACCTTGTGAGACTGTCGCAGGAGTTGCGTTTGAGCGAGAGCGCTCTTGAGCGAAAAACTCAGGCGGCCGTTACTGCCGTCAGCGCCGGCGGAGTCAGCCGTTCGCAGCTCAAAAAAGAGGCCGATACTCTCCGCAGCCTGATAGTCAGCACTGCGGAGACCGTGTCCGCGAATATTGAGGCCATCGAGACCGAGCTGCACTCGGACTATCTTGCCCAAAGTGACTTCGGAACTTATCAGGAATATGCCGAGGGCAGGTTCACCCAGACTGCCTCGGACATAGAGGAGCTTTATACGTATTCGCAGAGCGTGAACACCGACCTTGTGAATTACAAGAGCAGCATTCAGGGCGAGATACGGCGCGGCGTGATCACCGACCCCGATTCCGGCGAGCAGTGCATCGGCATCGCCATCTCCCAGAAGCTCCTTTTCGATGATGGCGGCGTGCCATACGTGGACCGGCAGGGCAATGTCTACCCCCGCCTCAGCTCCGCCCAGACCTTCGGGCTGTATACCTCCTCAGGCTGGCAGTACTGGATAAACGGACAGAAGGTGGGCTGGTTCGATTCGGCGGACTCCTCCCTGCACCTTCGCACGGTGACGGTGAACGAGGCTATCTCCATGGGCCCACTGTGGCAGATAGCGATCCATCCCGGCGAAGGCCTTGGAATAAGATATTTGGGATGAAAATACATGGTTTTAAATGACGTTACTATAACGATCGTGAACTCCGGAGGCGTGCGAAATACCCTCATCGAGGGCTATTCCCGGGTCCGCATCCGCTTCACTGCCGCAAACTGCACCCTCGATGCCGGGGAGACTCTGGCGGGCGGCTATATCATCCACAAGGGCCTCCGGGTGGACGCAAACTCCGCCAAAATGGCCCTCAGTTACCCGCTGGACGCCGGGGATAACCTTATCACCTGCGTGGCTGTGAGCTCCACGGGCGCCGAGAGCAGCATAACAAAGACCCTCACCGCCTATGCCTACGATCCTCCCGCCGCTTCAGTGGAAGCCTTCAGGAGCGATTCCTCCGGCAGTGCAAACGAGGACGGAGCGTATATCAAGGTGACCGCCGAGCCGGATATCTCCGACTGCGGCGGAGCAAACGCGGCTGTTTTAGAAGTGAAATGGAAGCTGCGCTCCGCTTCGGCCTATTCATCGCCCGTTACGATGACGAACAACGCCGCGCTGATAGGCGGCAGCCTCACCACTGCCGATACTGTGGACATCCTCGTTACGGTAACGGACACCGTAGGCAACGACGCGGAATACGGCCTTGAGATCCTCTCCAATTTCTGGCCGCTGAGGTTCACGGAGGACGGAAAGGGAGTGGCCTTCCTGGGCGCCGCCCCCGTAAACGGCGAGCTCGTATTGCCGCCCGGTACAAGAATCAGAATCGGAAACACATATCTAAATTAAAATGTCATCCTGAGGCGAAGCCGAAGGATCTCTCCACTAAGAGATTCTTCGCTCTGCTCAGAATGACAGAGACGCTTTGAGTATTACAGATAAGATGAAAGGAATGAGAACGATCACAAAAACTGAAACAGCCGTGCGGAAGGCCATTGCACTGGCTGAGGACAACAGCCATGGCTATTCGCAGGCCAGCCGCTGGGGCCCGGATTACGACTGCTCCTCCATGGTCTGCCAAGTGTTTGAAGAGGCCGGCATCCCGCTTAAGACCTGCGGCGGCACCTATACCGGAAATATGCTCATGGCCGCCCTGAAGGCGGGCTTCATCCAGGTGCCGCTGGCGCAGAGAAAGAGGGGAGATATCCTCCTGCGCCATACTTCCGGCTCCGACGGGCATACGGCCATCTATCTGGGCAGCGGCATGCTGGTCCACGCCGCCGGAACTTACGGCCACCCCGAATCCGGCGATCAGAGCGGAAACGAGATCTGCATCCAGAATTACTACGACGCCGGCTGGCAGTACTGCCTGCGCTTCCCGGAGGAAGAGGATCCCGACGGTCCGGCTGATGACGATATAGCGGGCAGTTCGGAATCAACGGATCAAGCTTCGCAAAGCTCGCTTTCTTCGGATTCCTGTTGCGGGCGACCGGTTGACCCGAAAACAAGTTTTCGACCGGTCAGCCTGCCTGTTCTTAAAAACGGCGATACCGGTCCATCTGTGATAGCGCTGCAGCTGCTGCTGGAGGTATACGGCTTCTCGGTCGGCCAATGCGGGGTGGACGGTGAATTCGGCCCCGATACGGAAAAGGCCCTGCGCACAATGCAGAGCGTGCTGGGAATTCAGGAAGACGGCAAGACCGGGGAAAAAACATGGAGGAGGCTTCTGAAAGGAGAGTAATGTCATCCTGAGGCTTTGCCGAAGGATCTCTCATCAAAGCCATGTCATCCTGAGTGAAACGAAGGATCTCTCCGCCAAGGGATTCTTCACTGCGTTCAGAATGACAGAAAGGAAAACAATGAACGAACAATTGGTTAACATAATTTGTACTGTGATCTCCTCTTTCTGTGTTCTGCTGGGCGTTCTCCTATCCAACAGAAACAGCACAGACAAGATGCAGTCAGAGATGAGGACCGCCCAGGCCGTTACCGATACCAAGATAGAGGAGCTCACAAGAGAAGTGAGAGAGCACAACAACTTCGCAAAGCGCGTTCCTGTTCTCGAAGAACAAATACGTGAATTGCAACGAAAGGGGGAACAAAAGATATGCCATTAAGCAATACCACCTACGACATACTCAGCAAGATCCAGCGCTGGCTGCCGGCCCTCGGCGCGTTCTATCTCGGTCTGTGCAAGGTTTGGGGATTCCTCTATGGCAGCGAAGTGAATGAGACCATTGCGCTGATCGCGACGCTGCTTGCTGCGACACTGGAGATCAGCACGGCGAGATACTACAAGGCTGAAAAGTAAAATAGAATAAGCTACTCGAACTCATTGAGATATCAATACTGCTATGCTATACTCTTAAACACATGTTTTTGATTTCATTGGATAAAGGAGATAATCAATGAAAAGAGTCATAGCAGTTTTACTGATACTGGTTATGGTCTTCGCACTTTGCAGCTGCGGTAAAAGTGACAGCTCTGCTAAAAAAGAAGACCTGAATACAAGTGGAAATGAGCCGCCTAAACAAGCAAGTGAGACGGCTGGTTCATCTGCCTCTGCTCAGGCAATGCCAAGCAGTGTTGAATGGAAAGAGATTAAGTATGAAACGACCGACAGTGATGGTTATACTTTTGAAGTGACATACAGATTCAGCCCCTGGATCCTTATATCCAATGGTGTCATGGCTAACGCTGTCTGGGCAGAAGTAAGCAACGGCAAGCCGTTTCCTTACTTTGATGATTGGGGGCTGGAGAGTTACCACAACGGATACTGGCGTGCAAACAACCTCAGCAACAACCTCGGCGGAAACGGAACATTCTACTGCCCAGGCATGAATGACATGTACTACTGCATGGGAAGTCTTTCTATCAAGAACATTACCGAGGGCTGGAGTTTATCCGAAAGCAACAAACGTACCCGTGATACCATTATGGTCTGGAGAGGCGGATCAGGAGAAGGCATGGAAGGCGCTCCGATCATAGGCCGCTTGTTTCTTTCTGACAAAATCAGAGAGGAAGGTTACGGTATACTGGTAAATGCAAGCATGACCTCTGATGAATGGGGCCCGTTCCCGTTCATTCTGATGGCGCCTGAGAGTTTCACTCCGAATTATCCTGACGGAAGATACTATAAGCATTTTGCTTCCGGCTCATTCAATTTTGGAGACCATACCAATAAGAAAGGCTTTGTATCTATCCAGGATGTTAAGATCGGAATCATCGGAAAAGACGGAACATACGCAGCTCCTGCTGAAGAAGGTGCCCCTGAAATTGAAGTCACAGGTTTGGAGATCCACCTGAAAAAGACCGGAAATAACAGCTATTCCGTTACATCAGAAGGAGGGGATAAAACAATTGTCTGGGATGGCTCGGCTGACAGCTATTACGACAAAGACACAGGATGCTGGGCATGGTTTAATACTGACACCGTCCCCAACACCTGGCAGTATTGGTACGAAGGTATCTCCTCAGATTACGGCGATTATGGATGGCTGGAGCACGGACCGGACGGGTGGTTTGTAGAAGCTTCCGCCGGTAATTGGATCCCGCTTCCGAGTACTTATGACACCTCCGGATTGTGGTATATAGGTTAACACCAGTCTGCAGCGAGGTGGCAGTTCGCTTCCAACAGCTCATTCTGCGCATTGCTTGAATTCGCCGGGAAGCTGTTGCGGCCGACCGGTTGACCCAAAATTCCTCCAGAGGACTAGGTCCTTCAGGCCGTCGCTCGATTTTGACCGGTCAGGCAACCAGACCATCGCCCTGATGACAGCGCTTCTCGCAGCTACGCTTGAGATCTCAAGCGTCAAATACTTCAAGACTGAGCAAATAAATTGAAATCGGGCGGGAAAACTGTCCCGCCCGCGAAACTTTTCTTCATTTTCTGCGACATTATATACAGAACAATTATGAAGGACGCGCAAATGAAAAAAGTTATCATATTTGCAATAATACCTATCGCTTTAATGACTTCTGCCTGCGGAAAGTCCTCTGATAATGCTGTCTCTGCCCCTCAGGACCAGTTGCAGATCACAGGATCATCTGAGAACATGCTGACAGAAAATGATTCTTTTGAGCCAATTCCGGTGGAAGAGCCGGAACCGGAAGATAAATATGAATCGTTTGATGAATTCATCGACAATTTCTATGCTGCAAAAAGCAACTATTATGCTCATGACTGGGAACTCCGGATGTTCACGAATCTTCCCCAGAATGAGCCCTATGATTTCGTTGTTCGAACAAATGATATGCTTATCACAGAACAATCAAAAGAAGAGCATATTCAATTAGCTCAGAAATTCGCTGAATTAGGGTGCACCGTAAAGGTAAAGGAAATGCATGAAGAATCCGCCGGAGTAGATCAGATCGGATGGATAACTGTTGTGACTGTCGCACCTGCTGAACTTTGGAGAATAGGCGATTATCTTGAACAGCGGATATTTCTTGAACAGCTGTATCCCCAGGTAGATAAACGCTACAGCACGGTCGTGTGGACTAACAACGAAGGTAAGTGAATATAGGCAGAAAATGAATGAGGGTCAGTTCGATTTAC
Source organism: Oscillospiraceae bacterium (assembly GCA_024685535.1). Taxonomy (GTDB): domain Bacteria; phylum Bacillota; class Clostridia; order Oscillospirales; family Oscillospiraceae; genus Limivicinus. The sequence continues at coordinate 8,241 of JAIKVS010000194.1, forward strand.
TGACCCTCGTATTTGTATTTTTGCTATCTTATTCACCCGGGATGATATCAATATAGAACGAGCCTGAGACGGAATCGATGGAAAAGGAATGGATATTGCTGAGGACTGTCATTTGATGCTTCCTTTATGTTTCCCAGTGGCCGGGGATCTTCTTCGGAAGGCAGCATCAGGCACCTTTAAGTTGACGGGTTAACATAAGTTTTGAACATTTTCAACATGGTTTTCAACAGAATATATGCATATTGCCGTTTATATCAGTTTACATAATACAACACAATAATATATGAGCTTCATCATCCCAAAAAAAACATATGAAATCCGGGGATCCCGTGTGGTAAAATGATCGTGCAGTATCAACTGCCTTGGGAGTGCTTTCACAGCGGCCGGCGGGGCGGCAGCCCGGTCCGGCGGCAGATCTTCGCTTGAACATCTCTCTGTATTA
>JAIKVS010000203.1 GCA_024685535.1 Oscillospiraceae bacterium
TAAAAACGGGATCGGGTTCTGCATCCTATACGGTGTATTCTCCCTGCTGATGCTCGCCCTGCTCGAGCTGAACAAAAACAGGCTTGCAGGCTGGGTGGCCGCCGTGGTGCTGCTTGTTGAATACTTCCTTCTTCGAAGGCGTCTGGGCAAAGTCGGCCAGCGGCTTATCGCCTTTGTCTGCCTTGCGGCTCTGCTCGCGGCAAACCTTTTTCTCACGGTCGGCCCAGTGAAGCTGCATCCGGCCGTGGAGGGAAATAACGGCGGTGAGACCGGCATCATCACCGTATCGGACGGCCAGCTTACCGGCGTTCTCACGGCTGACGGAGCAGTGGAAGTCTATGCCGGCATCCCTTATGCGGCGCCTCCCGTGGGCGATCTTCGCTGGCGGGAACCGCATGATCCGGAGCCCTGGGAAGGAGTGCTGAAGGCCGACAGCTTTGCCCCGATGTCCATGCAGCCGCAGAATTCCGCTATATTCAATTCGCTCAAGCAGATCATAGGCTATCATGACTACAGCATCTCACTCACCGACAATTACAGTGACGCAAATTCTGAGGATGCGCTTTACCTTAACATATGGAAACCGGCAGGAATTCAGTATAAGCTCCCGGTGCTGGTATATATCCACGGCGGCTCACTTCAGACAGGGCACACATGGTTTGAGGATTACAGCGGTGAAGGTCTTGCCAGGAAGGGCGTTATAGTGGTGAACCTGGGATACCGCCTTGGCGTTTTCGGTTTTCTCGCCACAGAGGAGCTGATGGCGGAATCGTCTGACGGCACCACCGGCAACTACGGTCTTCTCGACCAGATAAAAGCGCTCGAGTGGGTGCAGGCAAATATTGAGGCTTTCGGAGGCGATCCGGACAACGTAACTGTCGCGGGAGAGTCGGCAGGCTCGGCCTGCGTGAGCGCGCTTTGCACCTCGCCCCTTGCAAAGGGACTTTTCCGCCGAGTTATCGGAGAAAGCTCCACTGTAACGGCGGAGCAGCCGGCGCATTCCTTCCGGAGCCTCGACAGGGCTCTGGAGACCGGAAAAGAGACTCTTCAGCGCTTCGACGCATCAAATATCGATGAACTGCGGCAGATGGATGCAAAGAAGCTGGTGGCAGCCGCAGACACCAACCATCACATGACAGTAGACGGTTACGTACTCACAATGACCCCGTATGAATCATATAAACTGGGTATTCATAACGAGGAGGCCATTCTCCACGGCTTCAATTCCGACGAGGGAACGCCTTTCATCCTCTTCGACCAGGCGAGCCTGAAGGATTATGAAGCAAGGATAAGGAGATACTTCGGCGACTATGCCGATGAGGTCCTCTCCCTGTATCCCGCGTCTACGAACGCCGAGGCGAGGGCGAACTGGACGGCCATCTATTCCGCGATATACTTCACGCACGGGCACCACTGCTGGGCTGAACAGGCTCTTGCAAACGGCATGCCTTCATACGAATACTTCTTCAGCAAGAACAACGGGCGCATCGGCCCCTGGCACAGCGGCGAAGAGGTCTACTGCTACGGAAACATCCCGGAGGGGTCCCGTCTCTATGATGAAGCCGACCGCAGGCTTTCCGAAATGTTTTCCGATTACTTCGTAAACTTCATCCGCACAGGCGATCCCAACGGTGAAGGCCTGCCTGAATGGGAAGACGGCGGTGGCGGCCGCTTCCTGATGGAGCTCGGAGAAAGGCAGGGTCCCGTTGAAGATCCTTATCTTCCACTTTACGACATACTTGACCGGATGAACGAGCAGAAATAGTCATCCGCCCGGCAGCAGAGATCGTGATATATAATTCCGATGTCAGTCAGAGAGTGATCAGAAATGAAAATCGAACTCAGAGCGCTTTCAGAAGACAATATTGAACAGTGTTTCAAACTGAAAGTGGCAGGCGATCAAATGCAGTATATAGCTTCAAACGAGGATTCCTGGAAAACGGCAGAAGAAAACGGGAATGTAGCTCGTCCTTTTGCCATATATTGTGACGGGAAAATGGTCGGATTTACAATGTTCGCTTTTGATGATGACTATGAGGATCCGAATGACAGATACTGGCTGTGGCGATTCATGATAGACGAAGGTCTGCAGGGAAAGGGATACGGAACTGCGGCGCTGCAAGTGATCATCCGGTATTTTAAAGATCATGGCGCAAACAATATCCGCTTATCGACCAAAGAAACAAATTCAAACGCATTATCTTTGTACCGCAAGGCGGGTTTTCATGAAACCGGAGAGATGAACGGGGAAGAGACAGTTCTGCAGCTGGATCTGTAGTTCCGGCCTTTCGATCTGTTTCTGTACCTGTGAAGCGATAAACCGGAGTCTCTGAAATAAGCTTCGATCAGACAGCAACCCGTAATCTGTGAGGAAACTGATATGAATACCAGGAAAGATATATTAGAGGAATTTTACGGTCAGTATGACGAAGACGGACGGACTGCAAGGTCGCGGCACGGTCAGCTGGAATACTGCATTACGATGAATTACATCCGCCGCTATGCAGCGGACCGCTCAAAGATACTTGAAGTCGGTGCCGGGACCG
>JAIKVS010000235.1 GCA_024685535.1 Oscillospiraceae bacterium
CTCAGTGACCGTTACTCTTTCCGCTCCCGGCACCATTTATTATACACTGAACGGTGACATTCCCACCACAGAGTCCGCTGTTTATACAGGGCCGCTCACCCTTTCGAACACCACTGTTATCCGCGCCATAAACTATGAGTCCGGGAAACTGACTGCAGATCCTCTGTCGCTCAGCTACATCATAAATGAAAATCACACGGCACCTGTTGTGAGCCTCATAGCATCCCAGGCAGATTTCAACTACGTATACAACAACTATACTGCCGATATCGAGCGTACAGGCGCTGTAGAGTACTTCGGTGAGGACGGAAGTTTCTCACTCGATTGCGGCTTCAAGCTCCACGGTGAGACATCCAGAAGTGCTAAGAAAAAATCCTTCAAGATAACATTCCGATCAAGGTATGACGGTGAGCTCAAATATGATCTGTTCAACAACGGAATAACGGAGTTTTCCTCAATACTGCTCCGCTCAGCCCAAGAGGATTTCTACTCCTCACAAATGCGCGACAATCTTATACACCAGATGTCGATCGCATCGTTCCCGGAGCTTCCCGCCCAGGACTACAGATATGCCGTTTTGTATGTGAACGGTCAGTACTGGGGCCTGTACAATATCAGAGAGGCACATTCACCCGAACACTATGCCAACCATTACGGGTATAATGCCGACAGTGTTGAAATGTTCAGAGAAAACTATCCGAACTCCTGCCAGTATATGACGGATATCTGCACCTATGTCAGTTACCACAGCATGAGCAATGCAGCGGACTATGAGTATATCTCAAGCATCCTCAATACAGACAGCGTTATTGGCTGGACGATACTGCAGGCATACTGCGGAAATATAGACTGCTACCCGAACAATGTGAGACTCTACTATTCGTCCGAGGACAATGTGCTGAGATATGCCCTGCTCGACCTGGACCTCGGATTCTTCGGCAGAGACGGATTCAGTATCCCGCTCAGCAATGAGTACAGATATACAAACCTTGCACGGGCATTGCTCAGCAGTCCCGCTTACAGAAATGAGTTTCTCAGTCAGATGTCAGCTGCATTGACAGGTCCAATGTCCAATGATAATGTAATTTCCCTCATAGACAAATTTGAGGAGGAGATGCACCCGGAGGTCTACCGCGACAAGACGCGCTGGGGAGGTACACTAGATCAGTGGGAAGGCATGATAGACAATCTGCGGACCTACGTCACCCAGGGCAACGGGCGAGCAAGAATAATCGCAGCCAACATCCGCAGCTATGTGGCAATGACAGACGCGGAATACCAGCAATATTTCGGAAGCGTTAAATAATCGGAGAATAAAACGATGCATTCCAAACATTCAAAGACAAGCAAACACAATCCAATCGGGGCGATAATTGCAGCAATAGCGGTCATTCTGGCTCTTGCTGCGGCATTCTTCTTTTTTATAAAACCCGCACTAGGCAGGATGAAGAATTCTCCTATGCCGGAAGCACCGGCAGTGACCGAGGAAATCATCGAAGATCCGGAACCCGTGGACCTGAGAGAGTACTACCTTGATTATCCTGAAAGCGGCAATGAAGCGATCTCTGCATCCGTAGAATCAATCATCTCCGCAAAAAAGGATGATTTCTGCAAAAAATACGACGGTTCCTTCTCGGCAGTTCTCAGGACTTCCTACCTGATGGGTTCCTCCGGGGATATTTTCAACTTCATCCTCACCACGGACATGGACGGGGTAATAACCCGAGAGACCTGGTGCATTTCTCCGGATGGTACAGTGCTGACGCCGGAGGATGCTCTCGGTGAGAGTTTTGCGCAGTATCTGAGCGACTATATAGATCTGTTTTATTACACCGATAGGTGGGACTTTAACGATGACGGAGTAATGATCCTCAAAAAGGACATAACCGAAGCAGTGCCGGCTGATCCCTCCGCCTACCCGCTTTTCCTTATAGATGACAGCGGAGCTGCCGAATTCATAATTCTGCCGGAAACTGTGGCTGAAGGCTGTGAGCAGATCATACACGAGCCTGTCACTCTTCCCCAGAAGATCAGTTTCGCCAGTCCTGACGAAGCAGTTACCGGTCTGACGGTCGAAGATGAGGCACCTGCTGAAGATGAAGCCGTGCTTACTGAGGCTGAGGTTGTTCCCGAAGAAAGCGAGGCAGTGATTTCTTCGGAGCCTGTTGCTGCAGCCACTGAGGAGCCGGAGGCTCTTCTCCTCGGCGAGGTAAAAGCCTCTGCCGAAATGGAAGCTCTTGCAAATGAACTCGGCGGTTTTTCAGTCGTTGCCGAGAAGAACGTTCTAAACGGCAGTTTCAGGTCATACAGAAGGCTGTTTCCGGCCAAGCCCATGGTGGCACTTACATTCGATGACGGTCCCAGTGATCTATACACAGTACCTATACTTGAAATCTTAAGATCCTATGGTGTAGTTGCAACGTTTTATGAAGTAGGCAGCCTTGTGGAAACTTACCCTGAGATAGTCCGAAAAGAGCTGGAGTACGGCTGTGAAGTAGGTTCTCATACATATTATCACTATGTTCTGGGTGAGCAGACCTATGACTTTCTTGTCTACGAGCACGGACTTGCCGATCAGGCATTTATAAACGCCATAGGTTATAAACCGAAGACCGTAAGGCCTCCCCAGGGAGATGTTATGGGATTTACTCAGATCGTATATAAGGAGCCTCTGATAGGATGGTCCGTAGATACACTTGACTGGCTATACAAGGATGTAAACTACAATATCCGTACAGTGAAAAACGCCGGCAACCTTGACGGACAGGTCATCCTCATGCACTCGATCCACCCAACCAGCCTTGAATCCGTTGAGCCGATAGTCCAGTACATCCTCTCGGAAGGCTATCAGATGGTGACCATAAGCGAGCTTCTGAAATACGGATATCTCATAGATGAGCCGGAACCGGCATATTACTATCAAGTTGATTTTTTCAGCAAGGGGCGTCCCGCATATCCGTTGGAGGATGACATCCCAGCAGAGCCTGAAGCAGTTAGTGAAGAGCCCGTGCCCTGATTAAACCAAAATAATAAAAAAGCGCCCTGAACGGGCGCTTTTTTACATATCAAAGAAGGATATCTGGCTGCTGTCTGGCAGGTCATGCAGGGCTCCGATTGCCTTTAGCTGCTCGAAGCAGGTCTGGCTGACCTTGGGGCAGCGTCTGCTGAGTTCATCCACAGAAATGAATTCAGGTCTTGTGCCGTCCGGCGGATGGACCGCAGAAAAAAGGTCCATAGCAGCGTTTTCGCCGAGCCCCGCCAGAGAGATAAACGGCGGTCTCAGTTTCCTATCTCCAACCGGAAGGAATTTTGACGTATCCGATTCGTAAAGATCCAGGGGGGCGAAATCAAAACCTCTCATATTGAACTCATATACAGCCTCAAGCGTGACCAGCAGGTCTTCCTCATTGGCTGTGAGTTTCCCTCTACGGCGCATATCGTTTATAGCTCTGCGCGTGGCATCCGTCCCTCCGGTCATAAGTCCGGCATCGAAACCTCCTTTCTGGCTTCTGCGATAGAAATAAGCACTATAGAACGCCAGCGGCTCATGAACTTTGAACCATGCGATGCGGAATGCCATCATTACATATGCCACAGCATGAGCCTTGGGGAACAGATACTGGATCTTTCTGCAGGATTCTATCCACCAGTCAGGCACTCCCATACCCTTCATTTCGTCCTCGATACCAGCAGGCCATGATTTTCCTTTATGTATAACACCTTTTCGGACAGCCTCCATGAATTTAAAGGCCAGCGAAGGCTGCATTCCTTTCTGGATCAGGTAAAGCATGATATCGTCACGGCAACCGACAGTTTCATCGACCGTGGCTATACCATTCACTATCAGATCGTGGATGTTTCCCGCCCAAACATCAGTACCGTGGGAAAAACCCGAAAGCCTTATGAGAGTATTGAATTGCTTCGGCTGTGTATCGACAAGCATCTGCTTTGTGAAACCCGTGCCGAATTCCGGTACTCCTATAGAACCCGTCTTTCCGATGATGGGATCATCATCCGGCAGCCCCAGGGCAGCTGGGCTTGTGAAAATGGACATAGTATCGGGATCTGACAGGGAAATCTCCCTGGCGTTTACTCCGGTCATATCCTCCATCATCCTGATCATGGTTGGATCATCGTGCCCCAGCTCATCAAGTTTAAGAAGATTATCCTCCATGCTGTGGTATTCAAAATGGGTTGTGATGATATCGCTGTCAGGATCATCTGCAGGATGCTGCACAGGACAGAAGTCCGTAACATCCTTATCCTGCGGGATTATGACAAGGCCGCCGGGGTGCTGACCGGTGGTCCTTTTTATTCCCACCAGGCCTGCGGCAAGCCTGTCCTCCTCAGCTTTGCTTGCCTTCAGTCCGCGCTCTTCAAGATATTTGAGAACATATCCGTAGGCTGTTTTATCAGCAAGTGTCCCTATAGTACCGGCCCGGAAAACATGATCTGAGCCGAAAAGTGTTTCAGTGTATTTATGTGCTTTCGCCTGGTATTCGCCGGAGAAGTTAAGATCTATATCGGGTGTCTTTTCATTTCCCGGAAAGCCAAGGAAGGTCTCGAAGGGTATATCGAAGCCGTCACGCCGCATCGGAGTGCCGCATTCCGGGCAGTTCTTCTCCGGCATATCCGCACCGCAGCCGTAGCTCCCGTCTGTGATGAATTCTGAGTGTCTGCAGTTCGGGCACACATAGTGCGGCGGCAGCGCATTCACTTCCGTTATGCCTGCCATATAAGCTACTATGGAAGAACCCACACTTCCACGACTTCCGACAAGGTAGCCGTTTTCCAGCGAATTTTGAACGAGCTTCTGGGCGCTCATGTATATAACATCATAATTATGGTCCAGAATGGTCTTCAACTCAGTCTCTACGCGGCTTTTCACTATCTCGGGAGGTTCGTCACCGTATATGCGATGCATCTTCTCATTGACCAGATCGGAAAGCTGCTCTGCGGAGTGCTCTATTTTGGGCGGGAACAGTTCCTTGGGCAACAGTTCTATCTGTTCTATACTGTCAGCGATGGCGCGTGTATTTGCCACCACCAGCTCGTAAGCCATATCCTCCCCGAGATAACCGAATTCCTTCAGCATCTCATCCGTAGTGCGCATGAATATGCGGCAGTCCCTGTCAGCATCGGAAAACTTCCTCGATGCGAGAAGTATTTTCCTGTACTGTTCATCTTCTTCATCCAGGAAATGAACATCGCTCGCCGCGATGACTGGCTTTCCGATACGTTTTCCCAGCTCTGCCACTCTCCTGTTGAATGCGCGAATCGTTTCCTCATCTCTAACCGTCCCGTTTTCAACAAGAAAAGCATTGTTGCACACCGGCTGGATCTCAAGGTAATCATAGAATGATGCGATTTGTCTGAGCTTGTCATCATCCTCACCCTTGATCACCGCTTCATACAGTTCACCTTTGCAGCAGGCAGAGCCTATCAGGATGCCTTCCCTATGCTGGATGACGGAGCTTTTCGGTATTGTCGGGACCTTGTGGAAATGCTTCAAATATGAATCCGATACCATTTGATAAAGGTTTTTCAGCCCTGTGCGGTTCATAACCAGCATTATCATATGGTATGGTCTTCCGCCGTCTGTGCGCCTTAGACTCTGATAAACACTCTCTATATCATCTATGGTGCGCACTCCGTAGTTTGCGAGCATGGGAAAGAATTTCCCCATGATGCGCGCCACCACCATCGCGTCGTCACTGGCGCGGTGATGGTTGAATTTAGGCAGTGAGAGATGATTGGAGACCGTATCCAGTTTATAGCGCTTCAGTTCAGGGAGAAGAGCCCTGGACAGCCCAAGCGTGTCAACGAAAACCGGATCGAAACGTATATGATGCCTGTTTGCTGCCGCGCGCATGAATCCGATATCGAAATAGGCGTTATGGGCAGCAAGCGGCCTTCCACCGGCAAACTCCATGAACAGTCTTAATGCTTCCGCTTCATCGGGAGCACCTGCCACATCGTTATCTGAGATCCCGGTAAGCCTGGTAATGTCATCGGGAATAGGCATTCCCGGATCAACAAAGATATTGAACGTCTCCTTTACGGTGTCTCCCGAAAATATCACCGCACCAATCTCGGTCATCCTGTCGTTTATGGCATTGAGTCCGGTAGTCTCTATATCAAATGCCACAAACTCCGTATCAACAGGCAGAGAGCATCTTCCACTTACAGTCTTGTTGCCGTCCATATCATTTACGAAATAGCACTCCAGACCGTAAATGATCTTTACTCCGTTCTTTTTTCCCGCTTTCCACATATCCGGGAAAGCCTGGACATTTCCGTGATCCGTAACCGCAATTGCAGGCATGCCCCAGTAAGCGGCTCGTTCGACGAGCTTTTTTGGTTCTGTCAGTGCATCAAGGGTTGAAAATCGCGTATGGGCATGGAGCTCGACTCGCTTTTCAGGAGCTTCATCCCTGCGTATCTCTTTTTTTCCTCTGGCGATGCTCTGAGGCTCCAGAACCATGTCCTCGTCATACTTGCTGTATGTCACGGAGCCCTTGACAATAAGATGATCGCCTTCCTTTATCTTATCTATAATACTCCTGTCATCGTCTGCACGCAGGAACTTTGAAACACGTACGGAATTGGTATAGTCAGTTATGTCAAAGCAGAGCACTGCTCCTCCGCCCTTCTGAAGCGTGCGGCTGGTTACCGCAAAGACATCACCTTCTATAATGACCCTGCCGCTTTCAAGATCGAGCGTACTCATGGCTACAGGACTGCCTTTTATTTCTTTCCCGTACAGCAATTTAGCCTGGGCTGCTTTCTGCTTTTTTTCTTTTTTATTATCGCCTTCCGCTGCAGTTTCTTCGGTTGCCGGAGATGCAGCTGGCCATTTTGCGTTGACAACCACTGAAGAAAGGGAATAATCATCCTCCAGCTGTTTCTTAAGAATAATCAGATCCGCAGGAGATGGTGCCGACGGGAAATCTATATCTGTCGTGAGTGACAGTTCCGCCTTGTTGACAAGCACGGAAGAAACGGCGGCCTTATCAAGGCCCCCGCAAATCTCCCTTATTGCTTCACAGCCCGGAAAGAGCTCAAGAAGCGGAACATTCATACTCATTGCCGATAATTACCTCTCGTCCTGTTTAATCAAATCCATAAGCGCGTCACAGAGTTTGTTATAAGGGTATGTGCCGAGGACTTCACCCTTCTTGAAGAGCAGTCCCTTACCTTTCCCGCCGGCTACTCCGTAGTCCGCTTCTCTTGCCTCGCCCGGACCATTCACGACACAACCCATTACTGCCACCGTGATATCCCTGTCAGTCTCCTTAAGGCGCTGCTCGACCTGGGACGCAAGAGAAATAAGATCTATCTCAGTCCTTCCGCAGGTGGGGCATGCAACCAGCCTCGGTCCGCCTTTTCGCAGTCCCGCAGCACGAAGAATCTCAAGTCCCGCTATCACTTCTCTCACCGGATCCGCCGTCAACGAGACCCTAATAGTATTGCCTATGCCCTCGCTGAGTATTGTACCGATACCTACGGCTGATCGGATGACCCCGTTATACTCGGTACCCGTTTCAGTGACTCCCACATGGAGCGGATATGGGAACATTTCCGCCGCGAGCCTGTATGCCTCGATGGTGAGCGGCACTGATGATGCCTTCATGGAAATGCATATATCCGTGAAATCATATTTTTCCAGCAGTCTTACATGACCTGCAGCACTCTCAACAAGCGCCTCGGCGCAAGGCCTCCCGTATTTTGCCAGAATATCCTTCTCGAGGCTTCCAGCATTTACGCCAATGCGTACGGGTATACCTTTGTCTGCGCAGGCCCTGGCCACAGCTTCGACCTTCTCCTCCGAGCCGATATTGCCCGGATTGATACGTATCTTATCTATGCCCCTTGCCGCGCATTCGAGTGCGAGCCGCCAGTCAAAATGTATATCCGCCACGAGCGGCATGTCCGTTTTTTCTCTTATGGATGATACAGCCTCGGCGGACTTCATATCAGGGACAGCGATCCTTACGATGTCGCAGCCTGCCGCGCGCAGCTTTTCTATCTGAGCGACCGTAGACTCAACATCCCATGTCTTTGTATTGCACATGGACTGGACCGTAACAGGCGCGCCTCCGCCGATATTCACGCCTCTGACTGTTATTTTTTTCGTGCTATCTCTTTTACAGTTCATAGATCATTTCCTGAAAAGTTTCAATACATCGTTGAACATAATAAAGGCCATAAATGCAAGAAGCAACACCATGCCCGCCGCATGTATATATCCTTCGTATTTCGGATCCAGCTTCTTCCCTATAATCTTCTCAATGGCTGCAGTTACGATAAGCAGGAAAACCCTTCCTCCGTCAAGCGCCGGAATTGGAAGCATGTTCATAACGGCAAGATTTATCGCAATGAAAGCACCGAGATAAAAGATGCTGTAGAAGGCATCGGACGTGCTTTCTGCCTGTTCACCCGTCTCAGCTATCATGTCGACTATGCCCACAGGCCCGGATATATCGTTAACGCTGACGTTACCGCTGACAAGTTCAGCAAGTCCCGCCCACACCCATCTCACGAATTCCATTGAAGTATTCCAAACATTGCGAAACTTGACGGTAAATGTGGCTTCCTCATATCCGAAGGAAAAACCGTAGCGTTTCTGGGTCTCTCCCTCATAGAGGAGTTTTTCCATGCTGAAATCATCGAGCTTGAAACGGTGTCCGTCCCTGATTACGACTATGTCGTGGACAGGGCCGTTTTTATCCATATAGTCGGTGAAATCATAGTACTGATATATCCTATGGCCGTCTACGGAATAAAACCTGTCTCCGACCTGAAGGGGTCCATCATAGGGGCAGTTATCCGCAAAGCTCGCTATCACAGGGCTTATGAATGCCTGCGCCGGTGCAAAAAGGATCGCTATGATGAGCATACCAAGCAGAAAGTTCATCAGAGAACCCGCAACAAGTATGATCAGCCTCTTCCACGCCGGCTGGTTCGTAAAAGCCCGTGGATCCTCGCTCTCCTCATCTTCTCCGGCCATGGCGCAGTATCCGCCTATGGGGATACAGCGCAGAGAATAATCAGTCTCTCCCTTTTTGCGTTTGATAATGGCGGGCCCCATGCCGACGGCAAACTCATTCACTCTTACTCCACATAGCTTTGCAGCCGTGAAATGGCCTGCCTCATGAACGACTATGAGTACACCGAAAAGCAATATTGCAATTAAAATATAAACTGCAGTCATTTACCGAATTCTTCTTCCACAAATCTTCTCGCGGCGCTGTCCGCATCGATTATCGTATCCAAATCAGGGTCTTTTATTATTCCCAGTTTCTCTACGGCAGCAGCCGCACAATCATATATTCGGTTGAAGCCGAGTCTGTGCTCAAGGAACATATGTACTGCCCTCTCGTTTGCTGCGCTCATCACGCAGGGGCCTGTGCCTCCGGCCACGGCCATTTCCATGGCAAGCGCCAGACATGGTGTGTTAACCAGGTCCGGGGCTTCAAAGCTCAGCTCACGCAGTCTGAAGAAATCAAGCTCTTCAAACATTGAAGGGCAGCGTTCCGGCCATGTGAGCGCAAGCTGTATGGGAAGACCCATATCCTGCACTCCCAACTGAGCGATCACAGTTCCGTCCACGAGTTCCACCATCGAGTGGATCACGCTCTGCGGATGGACTACCACCTGTATATCAGCAGGCTTTACGGAAAAAAGATGCATCGCTTCGATGAATTCAAGGCCTTTGTTCATCATCGTTGCGCTGTCCACCGAAATCTTGGCGCCCATGTTCCATTTAGGATGACGCACAGCCTGTTCAGGTGTTACGTCCTCAAGCTCCGACCTCTTCATACCCCTGAATGGTCCTCCGGAACCAGTCAGCAAAATACGCTTCAGTTCGTCTTTTTTCCTGCCGGTCATGCACTGGAATACCGCCGAATGTTCAGAATCAACAGGAACGATCTCAGCCTCTGACTCCAAGGCTCGCTTCATGACTATGTCGCCCGCGCAGACAAGAGTCTCTTTGTTGGCAAGAGCTATCCTCTTTTTCTGCTCGATAGCTGCGAGCGTGGGCCGCAGTCCTATAGCCCCTGAGACCGCAGTGACCACGCAGTCGCAGTGCGACCCGGCCGCAGCCTCTATGAGACCGCCTATGCCAGACACTATGCGGACTCCGGTATCTGCTACTGCGATACTGAAATCTCTCGCCGCAGCTTCATCATATACCGCAACGAGCTCTGGTCTGAGCCTTCTCACCTGTTCTTCAAGCAGGCCTGTGCTGCGGTTTGCGCTCAGCGCTGAGACTCTTATTCCGAGATGTTCTGCAACCGCAACGGTCTGTCTTCCTATGCTTCCTGTGCTGCCAAGTATAGAAACCGATCTTACCATCTGGATCTCCTTATTTTACACCGCCGAAACGCCTGTCTCTGGCATTATAGGCAGCAATGGCCTTGTCGAGCTCTGCAGGCCCGAAATCAGGCCAGAAAGTGTCTGTATAGTATAACTCCGAGTAGGCACACTGCCAAAGGAGGAAATTGGATATTCTCTGCTCGCCTCCGGTCCTTATTATTAGCTCCGGATCCGGTATGCCGGCAGAATAGAGATACGAGGAAAATACTTCCTCAGTAAGCTCCCTGGCTGCTCTGCCCTCCAGAAGATCCGCAGCATACCTCTTCGCAGCTGTGATTATCTCATCTCTCCCGCCGTAATTGAGGCATATATTCGCCTGGAATCCCTCATAACGTGCTGATATCTCATCAGTCTTTGCAACAAGCTTTCTGAGTTCTTCCGGAAGCGTTTTCACGTTTCCAAAGACCTTCATTCGGATCTTATCGCGCTCCATTGTGGCGACCGCCTCGTCCAGATACTTCTTCAGAAGTTTCATGATGGCGGACACCTCATCAGCCGGACGCTTCCAGTTTTCAGTGGAAAAGGCATACACCGTCAGATAGTCCATGCCGATGTTTTTACAGTATGTTGCTATCTTTCTGAAGTTCTCGGAGCCGACGGCATGCCCTGCAGTTCTGGGGAGGCCTCTACGCTTTGCCCACCGACCATTGCCATCCATAATAATGGCAACATGGCGGGGGATTGTAATTTTCTCCCCCGCCCCTGTTTTTTCAGTAACCGGTGCCATCTCAGATTTCCGTGAGCTCTTTTTCTTTTTTCTCGGAGATTTTGTCTATCTCTTTGATATAGTCGTCTGTGAGCTTCTGGATATCTTTTTCAGCGATCTTGTAATCGTCCTCTGTCATCTCGCTGCTCTTCTGCTGCTTTTTGAATTTCTCCATTGCATCACGGCGGATATTGCGGATGGCAACTTTCGCTTCCTCACCGTATTTCTTTGTCTGCTTTACGAGTTCTTTCCTGCGCTCCTCAGTAAGCGGGGGAAATACCAGCCGGAGCATGCGCCCGTCATTCTGCGGATTGATGCCCAGATCTGAAGCAAGGATAGCCTTCTCTATGCCTTTGAGAACTGATGCATCCCAGGGCTGTATTAGCAGGGAACGGGGATCGGGCGTGGCAATGGACGCCACCTGCTGGATGGGGGTCGGTACACCATAGTAATCCACCTGGATCTGATCGAGAACGGCGGCATTCGCTCTTCCGGCGCGGATAGTCGCATACTGGGTGGTGAGAGACTCGCAGGTCTTCTTCATTTTATTCTCGAATTCCTGATATTCTGACATTTCACTTATCCTCCCTTTAAATTTGATGAATTATTATTATTTCACAGTTGTGCCGATCTTCTCTCCGCATAGGACCCTGACTATGTTTTCAGGTTCCGCCAGAGCAAACACTATGACCGGGATGTTGTTATCCATCGCAAGACTCGTTGCAGTTGAATCCATTACGGCGAGTCTCCGCTCAAGGACTTCGGAATAGCTGATCTCATCGAATCTGTATGCTGATGGATCCTTCTTAGGATCTGCACTGTAAACTCCGTCGATATTCTTTGCAAGAAGTATAGCATCCGCACCGATCTCTGCAGCTCTGAGAGCAGCTCCGGTATCTGTGGAGAAGAAGGGCTGGCCTGTGCCGCATGCAAACAGCACTACTTTGCCGTTCTCCAGATATTCAACAGCCTTCTTTGCGTCATGACGCTCACCGACACCCTGGATATCTACTGCAGTAAGTATCCTGGCTTCCGCGCCGCACTGCTTGAAAACATCTGCAACTGCAAGGCAGTTCATAGCTGTTGCAAGCATGCCCATCTTATCTGCGCTCACACGCTCCACTTTGCCTGCTCCGTCCTTTACGCCGCGCCAGAAATTTCCTCCGCCGATGACAATTGCCACCTGAGAACCGAGTTGCGTGCATTCCTTTACTTTTTTGCATACTTCACTAACAAATGCGAAATCGAATCCCGTCCCTTTTGAGCCGGAAAGGGCTTCTCCGCTGATCTTTATAAGGACTCTTTTATATACAGGCTGCATGGCTTATTCTCCGATCTTTATTCAGATATCCAATATTCCGAGTATAACAATGGCTATGAAAACCATGATGATACAAATATAATGTTTCCATGAAAGTTTCTCTTTCAGGAACAGTCTTCCCCACAGGACCGAGACCACGCAGTATGAGGAAATGATAGGCGCAGAATAGGCAACATGTCTGCTGTCTGCAAGAGCATAAATATAGAAAAACTGGCCTACTGTCTCAAAAGCTGCTCCAACAAATCTGGGGATCCCTCTTCTGGGCATCGGTTTTTCCTTTTTGATGAGGAAGACATATATGCCGCAGATAAGTCCTACGGCGAGGAAAGTCAGCTCGTAGGCAACGTTCGCGGAATCCTCGTCTATTATCTCCAGCACTTTGGCATCCGCAAAGGTTCCGAGCGCATCAAGCAGGCAATATATAACAGGTATTATGATAGCTATCGCGCTTTTGGAATAGAAGTAATTGGAGGCTTCCTGCCTTTTGCGGCGAAGATCGTCATCCTCTCTGGCTTCGGTTATTCCAAGGCCTATGACCCCTATGCAGACGAGCGCTACGGCAATGAGCGCAAGGATGGAATATGAGCCCTCAAGACCGCCTGTTGCAATAACCAGAATGGCAACGATAGCCCCAGAACTGTTGCATATGGGCGAGGAGATAGAAAGTTCTATAAAGCGAAGGCCGAGATATCCGATAGCCATGGAGAGGATATATAGCAAGGATACCGGCAGATATGTAAGCACGATACGTCCGCTGAGCTCGACACCGTTGAAAATCAACTCATATGCCGCGTGGAGCCCCATCACGATACCGACCGCAAAGACCATTTTCAGATATGAATTCTTATCGTCAGAGTCTCTGCAGCCTATCTTGGAAAAAAGATCGGAGCCACTCCAGCATAAAAGTGCGATGACAGCAAACCAAAACCACATATCAGAATTAAACGTCCTTTCCTAAACCTTATAAATTTTATCACACCACCAACGCATTTACAATTATGAATTATCAATAAAGAAAAGTACAACGGGGTACGTATACAGTACTCCGTTGTGCTTCCCAGACATATCCGGCTTATGTTATCCCACTATCTTTTTCAGATTTATCGCAGCAGATTTCAGTTCATTTTTGCTGTATGAGTTATTTGGATCTTCAAGCACAGCCGAGACAGCTTCCTTCAGGCTTATTTCTCCCGACACCATCTTATCGACGATCATGGCCTCGGCGGATACGGTATGTTCCTTTTTATTGAAAACATATTCATCATCAATCTCTATCAGGGCAACATATTCGCCTTTGTCGTAGTTCCCTTTCTCCAGAAGCAGATCCCTCACTTCTTCCGGGCTGCCTCTGAAAGTCATCTCATGGACTTTGGTGAGATCATTGCAGAGGCACATCCTGCAGCATGCGTCCTCATCGATGAAAAACTCCACCATATCCATTATCCTCTTCGGCGATTCATAGAAAGCATAAGTCCTCGTATCACCTCGTCGCATCTTCTCCAGTAGCTTCCTTCTTTCTGCATTTTCTCTCGGGAAGAATCCGAAGAACATGAATGTTGAAAGATCGAATCCGGAGATGCTCAGAGCTGTGACTGCGGCGCAGCAACCTGGTATGCCTATTACAGGTATATCCTCAGCCACCGCGGCGCGGATAAGTTCATTTCCTGGGTCAGAAATGCACGGAGTGCCCGCATCTGTTATCACAGCTACGCTTTTACCGGCCTTCATCTCGTTAATGAACCAGGCAGCCTTGCCGTATTCATTGAACTTGTGGTTGGAAACAAGCTTGTTCCTTATTCCTAGCTTATTCAGCAGGACCATGGAACGTCTGGTATCCTCAGCCGCTATGATATCCACCTTGGTAAGAATGGCCGTGCCCCTGGGAGACATATCCCTGGAATTGCCGATCGGCGTTGCCACAATATATAAAGTACCAGCCTGTACATTCGGCATCGCAATTCTCCTGAAAAGAGCCCGCGGGATCCCGCAGGCCCTGTTATTTAGATTAGCCGGTATATCAGTTGAAGAATCTGTCCATCCAGCTCTTCACATCGCTGGGAGGTAGGCCCAGGCCGTTGGAAATGAACGCAGCAGCTTCGTTTATGTTCTTAAGTTTCATAAGGTGCTGGAAATTCGTTTCTTTATGAGAGACGGATACTGCATTATGATCTTCAATGTATCCGCATACATAGCACATATACATCGGAGCTCTCCTGTGCTGATCAAGCTCCATTTCACTTCCGCAGCGAGGGCATTTCATATGTATTTCCTCCGTTAAATTATTCTTCGCCGTCGTCGCAGATCAGGCCATAGCCGCCCTGTCTGCGTTTATAGACAACGGAAATAGCATCTTCAGCCTCCATGTTTTTAAACACGAAGAACTCATGGCCCAGCAGATTCATCTGCAGGATAGCCTCCTCAGGAGACATGGGCTTGATGGAAAAGCGCTTGTTGCGGACTATCCTGAATTCCTCATCAGCGTCATCCTCGGCAGGAGCAAAGGACGGTACCTCGTCACGCTCCAGTGCCCCCTCGCGAAGTCTTTTCTCGAGGCGGGTCTTGTTTCTGCGGATCTGTCTTTCAATGGCGGCGACGCCGGAATCCACAGAAGCATACATATCGTTTGTAAGTTCGCTTGCTCTGTAAAACAGGCCGTTGTTGCGAATGGTGATCTCAGCCAGGAACCTTCCTCTTTCAATGCTGAAGGTTATTGCTGCATCTCCTTCTGTTTTGAAGAATCTGTCCAGTTTGCCTACCTTGCGCATTGCATAGGCTCTGAGCTCCTCAGAAGAGTCCATTCTCTTTTCGGTGAAAGTGAACTTCATAATGAAAACACTCCCTTCTTTATTGGAAAGCATACTTTCCTAAACTTATTATATCATCTCGCGATGGCATAATGAAGACTCATTTGCTGCAGTGCGGAGAAATCAGCAACTTGCATAAATAGCTGATCCAAAATTCTACAAATAAGACCATCCGCCTGGGTGTACATATCCACTGTCTTCACTCAGAACGGCCATGTGGGCAGCCAGCTCATCCATGATGAATATGATACTCTTTCCACAGGCAGGCCGCTTACAACAGGATAGAAAAGGACGAACAAAGCCACTGAAGCAACCGTAAAGCCTAAGATCACCGCTTTGCCGTGCCTTCTCTCCCTTATGAATGAGAAAAGATAAGCCAGGGCAAGCACAAGAAAGACCGATGCCGGAAAGTAATGATATTCGAATACCACTCTTTTCACAAATATCCAAGGCAGAAGCTGTGCAAGCCATGCCCAGGCGATAAATGCTGCCGTTTTGTCCCTTCTTATTACGGCGATCACGGCAAGCATAATCATGGCGGCAAGTCCGCCCCAGCAGACGAGCGGATTTACGAAGTCCGCTATCGAAGAATAACTTCCATCGGAATAATACTTGAGATAATAAAGGATAGGCCTAATATCCAGGATCCATTGATACCATCTCGAGGAATAAGGATGCCCAGCGGTCACTCCCTCATGGTAACTGAGCATGAAGTTCTGGTTTTCGATTACGATCTCAGCATATCGCCTGGTGAAAAACATTCCGGGTGCCCTCAGTCCCTCCGCTGTGCCATAGGGAAAATAGCTGAGATAGTAGATCACTGCAGGAATTAGCACAAAAAAGAGGATACACCATAGTATATTCCCGGCAAAATACTTAAACCTTGTATCCTTTTCCCCTTCCGTAAAGAAAAGCTTATACAGACTGAATGCCAGCCAGATGACTGCAAGTCCGGCACCAGCGAAAATGCAGGTCCATTTGCAGGCCGCACCTATCCCGAAAAAGATACCCGACAGAGCAAGATCCGACTTTCTCTCATCGCAGATCCACCTATACATGAAGAAATACATCAGGATGATGAAGAAAACCGCAAATGAATCGATGGTAGCTATGCGTGTCTGTGTGAAGTGCATGAATCCTGAAGCTAGAAGTACTGTGCCGCAGGACGTAACAAGATATCCCCCGTCGATCTTTTTGATGAAGAGGTAAACTGCCGGGAGCATCATAACTCCGAAGAGCGTTCCCATGAAGCGCCACCCGAAAGGTACCTTGCCGAACAGAAGCGTACCAAGTGATATCAGGATCTTCCCGAGCGGAGGATGCGAGATCTCATAAGGCTTCATACCTTCCATATGCTCAATAGCTGTTCTTACATGGTAGACCTCGTCAAAGTAACTGCTGTTAAGATAAGAGATATCATCAGGTGCAGCCTTCTGTTCATCGCAGAGTGAGGCTGCACTGTCATCTGCAACGGTCAAGGCAAGCCTTTCACCTTTTCCGAAGAACATCACTTCACCGAGATACGGAGACCCAGCCGTCGCGATAATGCGGATATAGCGGACCGGCATATCAGGTGCGCATATCAGTTCTGGCTCCTGCCATTTAAGTATAGCCGCATAATCCTGATCGAGCTCTGCGGCTGTGAAGAATCTCTCCCTGTCCTCCGAAAAACTGACCGTGTATTTTCCGGTATTGATCCCGGTATACATCAGCATGCGGTCGACCGTGGACGGCGTTTCAAGCTCGAGCAGGACTGTGTCACCTGTATTGAAGGATACGAAAGTCTCGGGATCTGAAATACTGCCGAGGTTGCTGAACGCCACGACCGAATACAACAATGTTATGATACCGCAAAGGAACAAATCCCTTGCGGTATTTTTCTTTTCATCATGCTTCACTAACCGGAGCGAGCGTATATCCGGAATATACATAAAGAAGAACGCCAGCACCAGAAACGTGAATATCATAAGGATGCAGCCGGGAAACTTCATTGTCCTCTCAACACCTCGTGAAGTTCTTTGACATCCGCCAGCACATAGTCCGGTTTTCTCTCCGCTTCGGAGAGTATCTTCTCATCAGTCTCACCTGACATCACCAGCACAGACACAGCTCCGGCGTTCTGCGCCACGGCGATATCCGTATATATCCTGTCGCCCACACAACATATCTTCTCATTCGGTATGCCTGTCATGCGCGAAATTATGTCAACCATATTTCTGTTCGGCTTTCCTATTACCACCGGCACGGCGCCTGACGCAGCAGTGAGCAATGCGCATATGCTTCCGCAGTCAGGAAGTACTTCTCCAGCAGGCATTGGGCATACCCAGTCGGGATTCGCCTCGATAAAGGCAGCTCCCCTCCTGAGATATCTAACAGCCTTGTTGAGCTTTTCATATACAAGCTCGGTATCGAATCCGGCAACTACTACCTCCGCGTCCTCTTCGACGAGGTCGATGCCATAGCTGAGGAGTTCTCCGCGAAAGGCTCGTGTTCCTACAAGGTACACTCTGGCACCGGGGTGCTTTTCGTTAAGATAAAGCCCGGTGGCCATTCCGGATGTGAAAACATTCTCCTTATCACAGGGAAAACCGAGCTTTTTCAGCCTTGTGATGTAATCCGTGCCCGCCCGGGAGGAGTTGTTGGTAAGGTAGATGTATTTTTTCCCCATCGCGGGAAGATCTTCCATCAGGGCGATTGCTCCCTCATAGACATCATCTCCGAGATAGAGAGTCCCGTCCATGTCGAAAAGGAAAAGCTCACAAGCTCTCAGTTTTTCATAATCCATCGTTCTTTGCCTCCTCAGATAATGAATCCGCCGTCCACCGTGACCACCTGCCCGGTGGTATACTCGGCTTCGGCTAGATTGAGGATCATCCTTGCGATCTCCTCGGGTCTTCCAAGTCTTCCCATCGGTATATCATCAGCAAGCATGCTCAGTGTTTCCTCACCAAGCACCTTTACCATGTCAGTATCTATAACCCCCGGTGCAACGCAGTTCACCCTTATCCCACTAGGAGCAAGCTCTGCCGCAAGAGAACGGGTTAGGCCGATTATGGCGTGCTTAGTGCAGGAGTAAGCGACCTCACACGATGCGCCATGGTTTCCCCATATCGAAGATACATTCACTATCGAACCCGAATGTTCATGGAGCATGTGCGGCAGCACTGCCCGGATGGAATTAAAGCAGCCGCCGAGATTTACATCGAACATTCTCTTCCAGAGTTCGGGACTAATGTCCTGAAACTGGTGCTGCTCTCCTATACCCGCGTTGTTTACGAGCAGCGTGACGTTGCCCAGTTCACTTTCAATGCGCCTTACCATTGCGTTAACGGCATCCGGATCGGAAACGTCCGCCATATGGGATATAACGCTGCAGCCGCGGCAGCGGAGGCATGCTTCGAGCTCCTCAGCCTTGTCTCTGCGTTCTATATAGTTTATGCAAACCGAATAACCGTTCTCTGCAAGAAGGGCAGCCGTGGCAGCTCCTATGCCTCTGGAGCTTCCGGTGACAAGTGCTGTTTTCATATTTCTCTCCGCCTGTCAGTGTCCTAAATGCTTCAGGATTATGTCGCGGCTGTATTCCGCAAGCTCAACGGTCTTTAAACAGCAGACTTTTTCCTCCGGTATAACGTCGAGCACATCGAAGGATACGTCATTCCTGCCCTTCAACAGACCTTTCTTCACTTTCTCAGTTCCTCTAATTGCCGCAATGACCACCGGCGCTTTAGCTTTCTGGGCGATTTTGAATGAGCCTGCGTGGAAAGGTCCGAGATCACCTGTTTTGCTTCTGGTGCCTTCAGGATAGATACACATAGAGCACAGATCTTTAAGCATGTATTCCGAAGCTGTGATTATCGTCTTGAGCGCTTCCCGGTTATTCTCTCTGTTCAGGGAGAGGCAGCCAGCCCCATGCGCTACACTGCCTACCACCGGCAATGCCATATTGGACGGCTTGGAAACAAACGCTACGTCATACTTTCTGAGAATATTCAGCATAAACAGGGGATCGTAACCGGAACGGTGATTGCTTATCAGAAGGAATCTTTTATCTCCGGGGATCTTTTCAAATCCTGACAGATGCGGTTTTATACCGGTTACAGAACAGACTATAGATCCCGCCATATAGCAGAAGAGGCTGCAGATGCCGCTCTTTCTGCTGATCGGCCTGTTCTTGTCTATAAACATAGAGACGATTGCAGCAATAAGCAGATAAATAACAACAAGGCCAACAAAGCAGCATAGGCAGAAAACAATCGGCTTCCATATATCGGCAAAGTCGTTCACTCCTGCAGACAAAAGTGCAAAAGCCACAGATGCAGCCGCCGAAATAATAAAGAAAATCAGCAAAACCATATTACCGTACTCCTGATAGCACTTACTTTCTTATACTCTGTTCAATTTCCGATGATCATGTCTCCGAGCTTTTCAGGCGTTTGCGCATAAGCCGCAGCGCCCGCTTCCTCAAGAGTCTTTCTGTCTCTGAATCCCCAGAGCACCGAAATGCACTGAACAGCTGCGTTTTTTGCAGTTGCAACATCCACTTCGGAATCTCCGACATAAACGCACTCGTCCTTTGTAAGGCCGAGCTGGTCGATTGCAGCATCCACCATATCCGGCCACGGCTTTCTGCGCAGCCCTTCCTTTTCTCCTATAACGAACTCTGTAAGTCCGCTGAAAAAGCGTTCAGCTATCTCCTTCGTTGCTGCATCAGGCTTATTGGATACTATCACCTGCCTGATACCTGCCTCTTTGAGGCGTCTCATCAGGTCAGTTATTCCCTTGAAAGGCGCTGTCTTTATCATACGGTGGTTCTGATAATAGTTTACATAATACTTTAAAACTTCTTCAAGCAGATCATTTTCTGTCCCCTTAGGAACTGCCTGTTCAATCAGTCTGCGCGCACCGTTGCCAATAAAGCGCATAGTATCTTCAAGGCTAATCCCCGGCATTCCGAAATGCTTCAGTGAATGATCGACTGAATCTCGCAGGTCTTCTATAGTATTCATAACTGTTCCGTCCATATCGAACAGAACGGCTTTATATCTCATCTTGCGTTTTTCTCCCATAGAGCCCATAGTCCCTTGAGCAAAAGCTCATCATCAAGCACGATCTTATGTCTGCAGCATGGAACTATATGGTTTGAAAGGCCTCCTGTTGCAACGACAGAGCAGTGTTCTCCCAGTTCATCCTCTATGCGGTCTATCATACCGTCGATCATCGAGGCAGTCCCGTATACCGCTCCGGACCGCATGCAATCCACGGTATTCGTTGAGACGACCTTTTCCGGTGCAGTAATGGATATTGCCGGTAGAAGGCTCGTTCCCGAAGCCAGAGCTGAATAAGAAAGATCAACGCCTGGCAGTATGGCTCCGCCGATGAAGCTTTTATTCCCGTCGATCACAGTTATGGTCGTTGCAGTTCCCATATCAAGAACAATGCAGGGCGTGCCGTAATACTTTATGGCGGCAACTCCGCCGACTACCAGATCGGCACCGACTGTGGAAGGATCATCTATTCTGAGGTTCAGTCCTGTCTTTATCCCGGGGCCAACCACCAGGCTTTCCTTGCCGGTAATCTTTTTCACCGCCTCAGTGATAGCAGCAGTTACCGGAGGAACGACAGAAGCGACCACCGCTCCCTCGAGTCTGCTCTGATCAAAGCCGAAGATCCCGAAGAGCTGGTCTATTTTGATCGCATACTCCGCCCAGGTATCCTTCGGATCTGTTTTAATTCGTATAACATTGAGGATCTTCCCGTCCTCTATGCTGCCGAGAACAACATGGCTGTTTCCCACATCGATGGCAAGTATCATCTGTTCACCTTTCCCTGTCCTGCTCCGGACAGCATCATTCATCAATTGAATACCGCGTGAGGCGTACGGGGTGCTGTCATATCGAGGGCAGCAAATTTATAACCGTTACTGAGGCCCCATTTGATTATATCCTCTACCGCCTCAACACTGAAGTCCTGAATATCGTGCTGAAGGACTACCGCATAGCCATAGCTCACGCTCTGGACGCCGTCAATGACGTTCTGCCTGATCTGCTCAGGCTTTCTCCTGCCTTCCGCATCCCCGGATGATACGTTCCAGTCAAAGGCTTTGAACCCCATATTCGGCATGGCCTGAGTAAGGGTGGTCATAATGCCGGGATTGAAGCGGCTTAAGGTGTTGGAGCTCCCACCCGGAAAGCGGAACATATCCGTATAGTACCCTGTCTTATCATATATGATGTCACGCATACGCATAAAATCGGAATAATAAGCCTCCACGCTGGAATACACGTTGTTTTCATCCTTGCTGTAGATATCGTGGCTGTAGGTATGCACGGCCACTCCATGCCCCTCATTATACTCTCGCGTTATCAGGTAAAGATAATCGGGGTTCTGCGCGGTGACGAAAAACGTTGCCTTAACGTTATACTTTTTAAGGATATCCAGCAGCTGTTCTGTATAAGGTCCAGGCCCGTCATCGAATGTGAGATAGATGGTTTTTTCAGCCGGTGCCACAGAAGGCGGCACATCCTTCGCCACTACCGTGACCTTGCGTGTTGCCACAACAGGAGGGCCAAAGCCTGTATCGAGAGTATAGGTTAATTCATAATCCCCTGTAAGATACGGCGTTATCTCGCCTTCCACCGTAACGAGCTCATTCACCCTGTTTCCTTTTGCATCATAAGCCTTAAATCCGGGATCCTCATAGCTTATAGCTGCGGTAACAGTGATCTCCGGACCTTCGATCAGTTCGATCATCGGCTCAGTGGGTGCATAGAGGATCTCCCTCTGGGCAAAAACGTTGTTTCCGGAGGAATCAGACACGGAATAGTAAACCATGTCTCCGCTGATGTTTACTATCACTCTGGATGTGAGATCTCCGTCGTGAGCATCATATGCGCTGTATCCAGGCTCGATAAAGCCCTTATCTACAGTGGCGTTGAAATCGCCCGAATATTCAAGCTCCAGTACGGGCTTAACAGTGTCGATGACTGTGACTTTCCTCCCTGCTTCATATGATCTGCCAAGATAGCTGCAGAAATACTTTACCTCATGCTCTCCCAGCTCCGAAATATCTTTTGGCAGATATGCATATACATCTATACGGGTGTCCAGTTCACCGAAAAGCCTGCCGGCTGAAGTTGCCTTTGCTCCGGCGTCAGCATAGCTTTCACCGTATTCAAGGGTGATATCCCCCGGTCCGATGACCGTGATCTCGGCATGTCTTCCGTCATAGAGCACGGCAGCTGCAGCAAGAGCCGCCAATAATGCCAGCACAGTAAGTATCACTATGAGAACCGTTCTTTTTTTCTTAACAGGTCTGACCGATGCATCAGCCAAACATTTTCACCTTCTTTTTCCCGGTGGTCTGGTTCTTGTCACCACCAGCTGATATTGTCCCTGAAATTCTCGTACCCGAATATCTCATACAATTCCGCATAATAATCGGTCATATTACCGTAGTTATCATATCTCCAGCCGTAATCTGTCGATCCTCCCTTGGTGAAGCAGAATTCGCAGTCCGGCAGAAGATTAACTATCTCGTTCCGCTTTGCCTGAGGCACGCTGGAGTATGTATTCCATACGCGTTTGAGCTTTGTGAGCCCTGCAAGAGGGCTCAGATCCCTCAGGCTGAAGCAGCACGAGACATTGAGTTGCTCAAGCTCAGTGCAGTTGGCTAACGCGGAGAGATCCGAAACATTAGTCACAAATATCTCAAGATATCTGAGCTTGGTGCAGTTTGCCAGAGGAGATATGTCATAAAGTGACGTCGCGGCGAAAATTCCTATCTCAAGATCCGGCATGAAGGCCGCAAAATCTATGCTAGTGAGGTAATCGTTATGGCCGAGGTCGATATACTTTACCCTGTTGCAGTAGCGCAGATTATAGCAAGAGGCAGCATCGAGCGATCCGTTTGCAAATATACGCTCGGTATCCGTTCTGCAGCTGTAAGGTCCGAAATTGATCCTCCATACTATGTCCACATCCGGAAAATCTGCCCTGAACTGCGCCAGTACTTCGTAGTCTACTTCACAGTACTGAAAGAACATGGTTTTAAGTCTTGTCATACAGGGCATCATCTCACGGATCTGTTCCATGCCATCGTTATATATATAGACGCAATTGCTTAGCGCATCATACACAATATCTTCATCTGCGGTGGAAATCATCTGTCCGAACGATTCGAATCTGTAATCGAACACGGTATCCGGTGAAGAGTCCTGAAGCTTCCGCAGATCAGCAAAAGAGAGAAGATCAGTGCCGTCATCTGCCGTCATGTAAGCCGTCTCAAGATCAGGCATTTTCTCAAGAAAGGCCGCGGCATTTTCCACATCTTCAGGAACAAGCGCTGAAAGATCTGCCTCAGAAGCATTATATGCTATATCCGGCACATCAGGGTTGATACGGAAAAGTATCTCAGCTGCCGGAAATGCAGCCGCAAGCTTTGAAAGATCGTCTTCCGAAAAATCCGGAGACGATATGATTATTTCCCTCAGCTCATGAAAGCAGCCGCTGTTTTCAGCAAGCACCGCAACATATGCGCCTTTATCAAGAACAGCGCTGTGAGCTCTGTTTTCGAGCACTGTGCCGTCCGGATCCAACGCAACCGTATATTTTACATTCACTGAGGGATGCGTCGCTATATACTCCTCTATTTCTCTGTAGCAGGTGCTTCCGCTCAGGTCCAGATCCTCAAGTGCGGTATAATTATCAAGAACCGAAAGCTCTTCAGGATCGCTGACCGTCATGCTCAGGGATGTCTTCGCATATTCCGCCGCGAGTGCTTCTCTTTCGGCTCTGGAGAGCTTGCTGCCGCAGGCACACAGACCTGTCAGCAGAGCAGACAGGCAAAGCAGTATTATAAACTTCAGGCAAAGCTTTCTCATAAACACTGCTTATCCCCCATTTTCAAATGAATATTTTATCATTTTCCAAGTTAAAACGCAATGCCGGCGGATACGGCTGAATATAGGCGTGAGAAGGGCATTTTCTGTTGTATTCCGGCGGCTATTCTGATATACTGATTTTTTGTGATGAGAATAAAATCTCTGCGGCAGCCAGCCGTGGGACACCTTAGCCGTGTCCCGGTTCGATATGCCGGGAAAGGAAGAAATGAAAAACACTGAAAAAACAATGGATAAGATCGTTGCTCTCTGCAAGAACCGCGGTTTTATCTTCGCCGGGAGCGAGATCTACGGCGGCCTTGCCAACACCTGGGACTACGGTCCTCTCGGCGTTGAGCTGAAAAACAACGTTAAAAGAGCATGGTGGAAGAAATTCGTTCAGGAAAACCGCTATAACGTAGGACTTGACGCCGCCATTCTGATGAACCCTCAGACATGGGTGGCTTCGGGACATCTCAGCAGCTTCTCCGATCCCCTGATGGACTGCCGCGAGTGCCACGAGCGTTTCCGCGCCGATAAGCTCATCGAGGACTGGGCATCACAGACGGGCTTCGAGCTTCCCAAGCCGGTAGATGCTTTCTCCCAGGCTGAGATGAAGGCCTTTGTAGACGAACACGATATCCCCTGCCCCTCATGCGGCAAGCACAATTTCACCGATATCCGCCAGTTCAACCTGATGTTCAAGACCTTCCAGGGCGTTACCGAGGATGCTAAGAACACTGTATATCTCCGGCCGGAGACTGCTCAGGGTATATTCACAAACTTTGTGAACGTACAGCGCACCACCCGCCGCAAGCTTCCCTTCGGCATTGCCCAGATAGGCAAGAGCTTCCGCAACGAGATCACTCCGGGCAACTTCATTTTCCGCGTGCGTGAGTTTGAACAGATGGAGCTCGAATTCTTCTGTGAGCCGGATACCGACCTTGAATGGTTCGATTACTGGCGCAGCTTCTGCCATAATTTTCTGCTTTCGATCGGCCTTAAGGACGAGAACCTTCGTCTTCGCGACCACGACCCCGAAGAGCTGAGTTTCTATTCCAAGGCCACCACGGACTTTGAATTCCTCTTCCCGTTCGGCTGGGGAGAACTGTGGGGCGTTGCCGACAGGACCAATTACGACCTGACCCAGCATCAGACCGTTTCCGGTCAGGACCTCACATATTACGATCAGGATAAAAATGAGCACTATATCCCCTATGTTATCGAGCCTTCTCTCGGCGTTGAGCGCACGGTGCTCTCCGTACTCTGCGATGCATACGATGAAGAAGTTGTAGGACAGGACAAGAAGGGCAATGACGACATCCGCACGGTGATGCATCTGCACCCAGCTCTTGCGCCGTTCAAGTGCGCCATTCTCCCTCTGAGCAAGAAGGAAGTGCTCACCGGACCTGCAAGAGAGCTTTATGATGAGCTCTCGAAGGAGTTCATGTGTGACTATGACGAGACCGGATCCATCGGCAAGCGCTACCGCCGTGAGGATGAAATCGGCACCCCCTTCTGCGTGACCTTCGACTTCAACACCGTAGGTACCGAGACCGATCCCGCAGACGGATGCGTAACCATCCGCGAGCGCGACAGCATGGAGCA
>JAIKVS010000008.1 GCA_024685535.1 Oscillospiraceae bacterium
GTGCCGGCCTTCGGGGAAGGCATGAGTCCCTTAGGACCGAGGACTTTACCGAGACGGCCGATAACGCCCATCATCTTGGGATGTGCGATAACGGTATCGAACTCGAACCAGTTCTCTTTCTGGATCTTCTCTACCAGCTCCTGACCGCCGGCATAGTCTGCGCCGGCTGCGAGAGCCTCGTCAACGAGCTCGGGCATGCAGAAGCAGAGCACGCGGACGGTCTTGCCTGTGCCGTTCGGGAGAACGATGGCGCCGCGGACCTGCTGATCTGCGTGGCGGCCGTCGACACCGAGCTTAACATGCAGCTCGACGGTCTCATCGAACTTGGCCTTGCTTGCGTTGCAGACGATCTGGAGAGCCTCCATGGGATCATAAACAGTCTGCTTGTCGAAGAGCTTAGCGCTCTCTTTATAATTCTTTCCTCTGAACATTCTTCCTTACCTCCCTCAGTCACCGACTATAACGCCCATGGAGCGGCAGGTGCCCTTGATCATGCTGATAGCGGACTCGATGTCGGTGCAGTTGAGGTCGGGCATTTTCTGCTCGGCGATCTTGCGTACATCTTCCATGCTGATCGTGGCAACCTTGTCTCTCTGGGGGACACCGGAAGCGGTCTCGATCCCGCAGGCCTTCTTGATGAGCAGGGCGGCGGGAGGAGTCTTGCAGACGAATGTGAAGCTGCGGTCTGAATAAACTGTGATGACGACGGGGATCATAAGACCCATATCGCCCTTTGTGCGTTCGTTAAAATCTTTTGTAAACTGTCCGATATTCACGCCGTACTGGCCGAGCGCGGGGCCGACGGGGGGAGCCGGAGTAGCTTTTCCGGCAGGGACCTGGAACCTAACGTATCCAACAACTTTCTGTGCCAAAGCTGAGCACCTCTTTCTTTAATTATTCTTTAATGGCCTCGACCTGGTCGAGCTCCAGATCAACCGGAGTCTCTCTTCCGAACATGGAGACTACCACGCGTACATAGTCTTCCTCGGGATCAAGCTCTTCAACAGTGCCTATAAAGCCTGAGAGCGGTCCGTCGATTACCTTTACGCTGTCGCCGACATCGAAGCCGACAACGATCTCTCTGTGTTCAACGCCAAGGTCAAGGATCTCCTGCTCCGTCAGGGGGACGGCCTTGCCGTCAGATCCTACGAAGCCTGTTGCACCGCGGACATTTCTCACCAGATGCCAGCTCTCGTCCGTGAGGACCATCTTCACGAGAACATAGCCGGGAAAGACCTTTCTTTCAACGGTCTTCTCACCTTCATCGGTGTATTCGGTGACCTTTTCCATAGGAATGTTGACTTCCTTGATAAGGTCCGTCATCCTGCGGTTTTCTGCCGCCTTCATTACAGCGGCGGCAACTGCGTTTTCATATCCCGAATAGGTATGTACAACATACCATTTTGCTTCTTCGGCCATTTTATCAACCTGCCAGAGTAAGAAGCGCTCTTACCAGAGCCTGGGCCAGCTGATCGAATCCCCATATCACAACTGCGGAAGCGATCATGACGGCCAGTGAAACACCCGAGTTCTTCATGAGCTGTTTGGGAGTGGGCCAGATTACCTTCTTGAGCTCGCTCTTCATCTCACGGAACCACTTGGCTATCCTCTTGAACAGCCCGGGCTTCTTGTCATCCTTCTTAATGGCGGTGACGGCCTTTGCGGGAGCCGTACTGACTTTCTTTTCTTCAGCCATTTTCACTCATCCTTTCAGAAGTCACTTGGTCTCAACATGCTTTGTATGCTTCCGGCAGAAGGGACAGTATTTACTGCGCTCCAAACGATCAGAAGTATTCTTTTTGTTCTTGATCGTATTGTAGTTCCTCTGCTTGCATTCTTCGCATCTGAGTGTTATTTTTACTCGTGCGCCTGCAGCCATATTTCGGCACCTCCTATAATTATTTACCCTTGACGCGGGCATGCCTCCCTGTATGGGTCAGACACGGCTTTTTGCGATAAAAAAGCGCGCAAAAATAAACCTATCTGCCGACAGGTGATTCATAATATAACACAGCGCACCCGCGGGGTCAACAGTTTTTTCACTGTTTTCGGGGCTTTTTTTGATGTTTTTCGGTCTCCGCTCCCTTGCGCTCGTGCATTAATGATGATATATTCAAATTTGTTGCATAATCCACTTCCTTGTCATTCTGAACATAGTGAAGAATCCCTTTGGTGAACAGATCCTTCGTTTCACTCAGGATGACAGAGATATGTCATTCTGAACGCAGTGAAGAATCTCTTGGCTAACAGATCTTCAGCTTTGCCTCAGGATGACATTTTAAGGATAACATTATGAATCATTATTATGTTTACATTCTGACCAACTGGGAAAACAAGGTCATGTATATCGGTGTTACCAATGACTTGGAACGTCGTCTATATGAACATAAAAACAAACTCGCAGACGGTTTTACCAATAAATACAATGTCAATAAGCTTGTCTATGTTGAAGAGACCGGTAATATCAATGATGCTATTGCAAGAGAGAAACAACTGAAGGGATGGCGTAGGGACCGAAAGAATGCTCTCGTTGAAAGCATGAACCCTGCTTGGGAAGACTTAAGTAGAGACTGGGACTTGTCATTCTAAGCGACGCGAAGAATCCCTTGGCAGAGAGATCCTTCGGCTTCGCCTCAGGATGACATTTCAAGGAGAAAAAATGGATTACAAAGAAGCAATGGAATATATAAGCGGCACCTCCTGGTTCGGCGCTGAGCCCTCGCTGGAGAGGATCTCGGAGCTGCTGGAGAGCCTCGGCCGTCCGCAGGACAGCCTTCGCTTCGTGCATATAGCAGGCACCAACGGCAAAGGCAGCTGCGCCGCGATGACCGCCTCAGTGATGAAGGCTGCAGGGTATAAAACAGGCCTTTTCACCTCTCCATACATTTCCCGCTTCAATGAGAGGATGCAGATAAACGGAAAGCAGATAGACGACGATGTTATAACCGCCATCGTTGAAGAGATAAAGCCCTTCGCGGAGAAGATGGCCGTACATCCGACGCAGTTCGAGATGATGACGGCCTGCGCCATGCTTTGGTTTGCCAGGGAAAAATGCGACATAGCCGTTCTGGAGACGGGGCTCGGAGGAAGATTCGACGCAACGAATGTTATAAGCTGCCCTGAAGCCGCCGTTATAATGAACATCGGCCTCGACCACACGGGGATCCTCGGCAGCACCGTTGAGCAGATAGCCTTCGAGAAGGCCGGGATAATAAAGCCGGACTGCGACTGCGTTCTCTACGACCAGCCGGAAAACGTCGTTAGTGTTATAGTTTCCGCCTGCGAGGAGCGCGGCGCCAGACTTCACAAGGCGGATTTTTCACGCATCCGCAGCGAGTTTGACAGCATTGACGGCCAGGTTTTCACCTACCGGGGCGACGTTTACGCCATTCCCCTTCTTGGCGCGAACCAGCTCAGGAACGCCGCCGTAGTTATAGAC
>JAIKVS010000028.1 GCA_024685535.1 Oscillospiraceae bacterium
CGTCTGGGGCGCTGTATGAGCATGTTATACAGGCATGCGGCAGATCGGGATCATGAAGCAAGGGGCGCCGGGATCATATTCACGGAAGAAAAAAGTCCGGCTGAAATAGACGCTGAGATAGAGCATCTCAGGGACATCAGCGGGAAAGACGGGGCTATCGTATTCATCTCTGAGGATTCGGAGCTGTATGACCGGCTCGCAGACTGGAGATCTTTATGAAACGATCTATTATATGTAGCGGGAAATGTATATCCTGTGTTAGTATAATTCTGTCTTATCACAAGCCGGGGAGTGAATGATATGATCAACAATCCTGAAACCGGAGAGCATATACTGGTCTGCCTTTCACCATCACCATCCAATCCGAAGGTGATAGCTGCTGCCGCGAAAATGGCAGAGGCCTTTCAGGCTACACTGACAGCGATATATGTAAGGCCTACGGACTATGACGCGCTTTCTGAAGAAGATAAGCTCAGACTGCAGAATAACATCAGATTTGCCGAACAGAACGGTGCTTCCGTTACCACCGTGATAGGCGACGATATTCCCGCACAGGTGGCGGAATACGCCCATATCTCCAATACAACAAAAATAGTGGTAGGCCGGAGCGGGATAAAGAGAAGGCATATCTGGAGCAAAACGACGCTGACGGAGCAGATAATTTTAAGCGCTCCGGACGTGGACGTATATATAATCCCGGACGCTGTTGCAGATTTTAAACAGCAGACGGAGAGATTTTTCTCCGCCGGCCAGATCCGGCCGACGCTGAAGGATTTTTTGATAACGCTCCTGATCCTGACCGTATCCACCGGCACAGGGCTTCTGTTTACGAAGTTCGGGTTCTCGGAGTCGAATATAATAACGGTCTTCATTCTCGGAGTCCTGGTGATCTCGGTCGTTACCGTCAGCCCGCTATACGGGGCGCTCGGCTCTCTTGCAAGCGTCTTGCTGTTCAATTGGTTTTTTATAGAACCGAAGTTCAGCTTCCATACATATGAGGCGGAATACCCCGTGACCTTTGCCATCATGCTTGCCTCTTCCCTGATCACGGGCACCCTGGCAAACAGGTTAAAACAGAATGCAAGGCAGTCTGCCCGCGAGGCTTTCAGAACGAAGATCCTGCTTGATACGAACCAGCTCCTGCAGAAAGCTGAGACGGCGGAGCAGGTGATACAGATCACTGCGCGCCAGATCATAGTGCTGCTTAACCGTGACGTCGTGATATATCCCCGCGGGGAAAGCGGGCGTATCGGGGGCGGAAAAGAGTTCCTTGTCTCATGGGCGGAGGCGGCCGTTCCTCCGGACGGCAATGAAGAGGAGATCGTCGAATGGGTGTTTTCAAACCAATGTTCCGCAGGCTTCCGCATGGAAAAATACGGAGATGCAAAAGCGCAGTATCATCCCATCAGCCTTAACGGATATTGCTCCGGAGTTGTTATCATCCGGCTGAACAGCGTTCCCCTGGAGCCGTTTGAAAACAGCATAATCATGTCTATACTGGGAGAATGCGCCCTCGCCCTGGAGAACCTTCGCAACGCTGAAGAGAAGGAACGGGTCTCGATGATGGTGCGCAACGAGCAGCTCCGATCAAACCTTCTCCGCTCCATATCTCACGATATCCGCACACCGCTTACGTCCATATCTGGAAACGCCAGCAATCTGCTCTCTCATTATCAGCAGCTCGATGATGAAACACGCGAACAGATTTTCTCCGATATTTATGACGACTCCGAATGGCTGATCGATCTTGTCGAAAATCTGCTGTCGATATCCCGCATTGAAAACGGGCAGATGGATATCCATATGTCGTCGGAGATAGTGGGAGACGTCATTGAAGAAGCACTCAGGCATATAGACAGAAATGCGGCGCAGCACCATATCACCGTAAGCAACGCCGATGAAATCCTTCTGGTGGACATGGATTCGAGGCTTATCATGCAGGTGCTCATAAATCTTGTCAACAATGCCGTAAAGAACACTCCGCCGGGGTCGGAGATATGCGTTCAGAGCGGGCAGACCGGGGACTGGGCTGTAATCAGCGTGAAGGATAACGGTCCGGGCATTCCGGACAATGTCAAGCCCCATGTTTTTGAAATGTTTTATACAGGGCAGAACCGGGTGGCTGACGGGCGCAGAGGGCTCGGGCTCGGACTGGCGCTGTGCAGGTCCATAGTGGAGGCGCATCACGGCAGCATCGCCCTCACGGACAATGTACCAAGCGGCTGCTGTTTTACCGTTGAATTACCGATGAGGAAGGTACAGATCGATGAATAATGCTGTTGTTCTTGTGATCGAGGATGATGTTCCTGTGCGCAATCTGATCATAACGACGCTGAAAACTCATGATTATAAGTTTCTGGCAGCGGAAAACGGTGCTGAAGCGATCATGATGGCGTCATCGCATAATCCCGATGTGGTCTTTCTGGATCTCGGTCTGCCCGATATGGACGGGACCGATGTTATCAGACAGATACGGAGCTGGTCGAATATGCCCATAATCGTGATCAGTGCCAGAAGCGATGATACAGATAAGATCGAAGCACTTGACGCCGGAGCAGACGATTATCTAACCAAGCCTTTTTCCGTTGAGGAACTGCTGGCGCGTTTGCGTGTGACAATAAGGCGTCTAAGCCTTATGAACAGCGAGAGCAGCGATCAGTCTGTTTACAAAAACGGTAAGCTGACGATAGACTATTCTGCAGGAGTGGCCTGCTTCGGCGGTGAAGAACTGAAGCTCACTTCCATGGAATATAAGCTGCTCTGCCTTCTCTCAAGAAACACCGGAAAAGTACTCACGCATACATATATCACTCAGAACATCTGGGGAAGAAGCTGGGACAATGACATTGCGTCCCTGCGTGTCTTTATGACGACGCTGAGGAAAAAGATAGAACCGGAAGCGGATTCTCCAAAATATATCCAGACTCATGTGGGTATAGGATACCGTATGCTGAAGGTAGACTGACCTGTTCTCTACAGTAAAAAGACAGCCCTGCTCAAAGCAGGGCTGTCTTTTTGTTAATATGCTTCTATTTCTGTTATCGTCATGCCATTACCGCCTGTGGGGATCAGGTGCTCCCCATTGCAGTCCGGACATTTCATATTCTCCATATCCACCGTGAACTCGGCTCCGCAGTCAGCGCAGCGCGCAGTTCCCGAAACGGAATTGACTATCAGCTTTGTATCGGCATAGCCGGTGCCGTCAATAACGGCGTCCCAGCAGTCCAGCATGAAGCGGGGGATAACGCCGCTGAGAGTTCCGACTTCGATGGTGACGGAGTTTACCCCCTCAAGCTCGTTCTCTTTAACGAGAAGATCCACTTTTTTCAGGAGCGCATCACAAAGTCCAAGCTCATGCATCCGGAGCCACAGCCTTCTTCACTACCTTGGGGACCTTCTTGATAACGTCTGCAACGGCATGGATCGGGAGAGTCTCGAACTTCTGGGCGTGCCAGTCACGGACCTTGCGGAGCTTGATGGCGTCGAACTTGCACTTGGTGGTGCACTGCCCGCAGCCGATGCAGAGATACGGATCCACCTTTGCGGCACCGCAGCCGAGGCAGCGGGCGCATTCCTTCTTCACCTGTTCCTCGGTGAAGGTCACTCTGGCGTCGGAGAAGCTCTTTGCCTTGGTTTCGTTATATCCGGGCACCTGACGGCTGTCGTTGTCGAAGCCCTCAGCCTCGATGAGGACATGATCCTTGTCCAGTGAGCGGTAGATGCGGCGGTCGCGGCCCATGGTGAGGGTCTGACCGGGGTTCACTGCCCTGTGGAGAGAGATGGAGCCTTCCTTGCCTGCCGCTATCGCATCGATGGCAAACTTCGGACCGGTCACCACGTCGCCGCCGGCGAAGATGTCCTTTGCGGAGGTCTGCTGCGTGAGAGGATCGGCGATAACGAGACCCTTCTCGTTCACCTCTATCTCGCCGGCAAGTCCGCCGAGGTCTACTCTCTGGCCTATTGCTGCAATGATGCAGTCAACATCGCACTCGTCGCCTTCGCAGACGAGCTTGACCGCTTTGCCGTTCTCGCCCACTATCTCAACAGGCTTGTGCTCGAACAGGAAGCGGATGCCTTCAGCCTTTGCCTCTTTCACCTCTTCGGGATCGGCGGGCATATTCTCTTCTTTCCTGCGGTATGCCACAGTGACGTCAGCGCCAAGGCGAACGGCCGTGCGGGCGACGTCTATTGCGACATTACCGCCGCCGATGACTACCACTTTCTTTCCGATTTTGACCTCGTTGCCGAGATTTACTTCGCGCAGGAAGTCCACGCCGCCGAGAACACCCTCAAGATCCTCTCCGGGGATGCCGAGCTTTGCGCTCTTCTGGGCGCCGATGGCAAGGTAGAAGCCCTCATAGCCCTCGTCGCGAAGCTGCTGGATCGTTACGTCTTTGCCCACTTCCACTCCGCAGCGGAATTCAACGCCCATCTCGCGGAGGATATCTATCTCTGCGTTCAGAACGTCCTTCTCAAGGCGGAAGTTGGGTATGCCGAGAACGAGCATGCCGCCGGGGACCGGGTTCTTATCGAAAACGGTTACGGGGTATCCCTTGTTGGCAAGGTAGTATGCGCAGCTCATGCCGGCGGGGCCAGCTCCGATAACGGCTATCTTTCTGGTATAGGGCTTGCCTATCTGGTTGAGCATCTTCGGCACGAAGCGGGTCTTCTCATCCAGGTCGTGGTCGGCTATGAAGCGTTTTA
This sequence comes from Oscillospiraceae bacterium, assembly GCA_024685535.1. Taxonomy (GTDB): domain Bacteria; phylum Bacillota; class Clostridia; order Oscillospirales; family Oscillospiraceae; genus Limivicinus. The sequence continues at coordinate 4,705 of JAIKVS010000028.1, forward strand.
CCTCATCGATGGCAACTGCCTCGTCAACGCTGCCTCTGGTGCAGGCTTCTTCGCACTTCTTGTTGCAGATACGGCCGCAAACGGCGGGGAAGGGGTTTTCCTTCTTGATGAGCTCAAGAGCATCGGTATAGCGTCCCTGAGCGGCAAGCTTCAGGTAGCCCTGAACGGCAATATGCGCGGGGCATGCCGTCTTGCAGGGGGCAGTGCCGCCGGGCATGGTGTCCTCTCGGTCCTCGCGGTAGTCTATGTTCCAGGCCTTTTTGTTATTGAAGGTCTCGGAGAGCTTGACATATGTTCCCTCAAAGCCGGGAATGGGCTCGGTGGAGCAGAGTTTCTGACCGAGACGCACGGCGTTGGCAGGGCAGTTTTCAACGCACTGGCCGCAGGCAACGCACTTGCTCTCGTCAACATATGCCTCAAAGTTGGAGCGGATGGCGTCCCTTGCGCCCCACATGAGTCCGGCGCGAAGTCCGAAGCAGGCGCAGGAGCAGCAGTTGCAGATAGCGGAGCTTTCGCCCGGCTCCTCTATGTTGACCATGTTGTGCATGAGGCCGTTGTCCTCGGCGCGCTTGATTATCTCGAGAGCCTCTTCCCTGGTAATCTCTCTGGCGCGTCCGGAGCGGATATAATGCTCGGCGCCTTTGCCCATCTGAACGCACATGTCGTCGGCAAGGTGGCCGCAGCCGTCGCCTATGGAGCT
>JAIKVS010000035.1 GCA_024685535.1 Oscillospiraceae bacterium
GAAGAAGCTCCACGAGCTTATTGACGCCGTACCAGAGGATGACCACATGCTCCACGGCGACTATCATCTTAAAAACGTTATGCTTCAGAACGGCGAGTGCCTGCTGATAGATATGGACACTCTTTGCCACGGACACCCGATATTTGAGCTTGCCAGCATGTTTAATGCATACCGTGGCTATGCCGAGACAAACCACCAGCAAACCACGGACTTTCTCGGTATAGACTATGACACAGCTGGGCAGTTCTGGGCAAAATCCCTGGAAAAGTATCTCGGATCCGACGACCCTGCAAAATTGAAAGAGGTTGAGGACAAAGCCCGAGTGGTAGGCTATACGCGCATTATGCGCAGACGAATCCGCAGAAACGGCTTTGATTCTGAGGAAGGCAGAAAGGAGATTGAAAACTGCAAGGCGCAGCTTCTGGATCTCCTCCCCCGCATCGATTCACTTCTATTCTGACTTTGGAATAAAGACAACTGCCGGCGATGAGCCGGCAGTTGGTTCATATGTATAAGACAGGAGGCCCTTATGGCGCCGGATTACCAGAGAAAGGTGACGATGGATCCCTCCGGATTCGTCGTGCTGGCGGATATGGTACCGCACATTGTGCAGGAGATCCGCTATTATTCCACTTATAACTTCATTGGCGACCGCATCGACGGTTACGAAGAACCCTGCGCTCTGCTCACAAAGGAGGCTGCGCGCGCGCTCAAGGGAGTGAGCAACGAGCTGTTCGTGCAGGGATACCGCCTGAAGGTTTTCGACGCGTACAGACCAGCCTGCGCAGTCAGGCAGTTTGTGCTCTGGGGCATAGAGGACACAGACATCAGAATGAAGCCTTACTTCTATCCCGATCTTGAAAAGCAAGAGCTGTTCTCTAAAGGCTATATTGCAAAGATGTCCAGTCACAGCCGCGGAAGCGCCGTTGACCTCACGCTGCTTGACATGAAGACCGGCAAAGAACTCGATATGGGCAGCCCTTTCGATCTTTTCAGCGAGATCTCCCATCCTGACAGCAGAGCAGTAACGGAGAACCAATATGAAAACAGGATGATCCTACGCAAGGCTATGATTAGAAACGGCTTTGAGCCGATAGACTGTGAATGGTGGCATTTTGCTCTGGGCAACGAGCCATTTCCGGACACTTATTTTGAATTTCCGGTGTCCGCGCAATATCTGAAGAAATAACACGAGGTGGTCCAAGTGAACGAAACACCCAGGCTTAACCAGTCAAACCTAAAGATGCTAACAAACCTGCTTTTCAGGCTGCTCCCGGTGCAGATTCTCCTTGCTGCCGTGGGAGCCGTTAACGGCATTGTCTCCAGCTATTTTGCAAGCAACTACGTTGGAGTAGACGCGATGAGCGCCGTTGGACTTTACAGCCCGATTAACATGCTCATCTCATCCTTCAGCATGATTCTCGTGGGAGGATCTGTCATCCTCTGCGGTGAATATATGGGAAAGAACCGGCGGGACAACATGCAGGGAGTTTTCAACCTTAATATCATGCTCTCGCTGCTGATAGCCGCCGCTTTCACCGTGATATACATCATTCTTGCCCTTTCGGATATGACAGGCTTCATCACCAGAGACCCTGTGATCCGTCCTCTCTTCAACCGCTATCTTCTGGGACAGGCGGCAGGACTCATCCCTTTATTGCTCGGAAATTCCTTTGCCTCCTTCCTTCCCCTTGAAAACAGAGGTAAGGTAACTCTCACAGCCAGCGTAGTTTTCATAGCGGTTAACATACTTTTGAACTACGTATTCGTATTCCTCCTGAGGCTCAACGAGCTCGGCCTTGCACTGGCGGCTTCGCTTGGCATGTGGGTGTTCATGGGGGTGCAGCTTCCATTCTTTCTAACGGCAAAGTCCAGCTTCCGCTTCTCACTTGGCAAAGTGGATTGGGGGGAGAGCGGAGCCGTTATCCGCATAGGCCTTCCAGGCGCTCTCACATACGTTTACCAGACCGCCCGCGGACTCATAGTAAACAAGCTTATGGAAGTATATATCGGCTCAGTGGCGATATCCGCCTTTGCCACTTCTGACTATGTTATGAGGATATTCTGGGCGGTGCCTACGGGAATGATAGCAGTCTCCCGAATGATGATCAGCGTAAGTTCCGGTGAGGAGGACAGGCAGACCCTTGCAGACGTGATGCGCGTTATGTTCCGGCGCTTCATACCTCTGCAGTGCCTTATCAGTGCTGCAATAATCCTCTGCGCCGTACCATTTACGCGGATATTCTACCATAACGCGGCAGAGCCGGTATTCGCAATGACCGCAGCCGGACTTCGCATTCTGCCGCTTTGCATGCCATTCAGCGTAATGTGCATGCATTTTACCTGCTATGCGCAGGTATCCGGGAAACAGCTGCTGGTGCATCTGCTGAGTATATTCGATGGTGTTATCTCAGTAGCCGGCTTTTCTGCTCTGCTGATAGGCTTCCTCGGCATAAACGGCGTTTACGTCGCTAACGTCCTCAACGGCGTTGTAACAACTCTCATAATAATAATCTATTCATGGGTAAGGATAAGACATTTCCCCAGGAACATGGATGAACTAATGGTGATCCCGGATGATTTCGGGGCTCCGGAGGATCAGCGGATGGACCTCAGCCTCCACAGTATGAAGGAAGTAGTATCGGTGGCGGAGAGTGTTCAGAGCTTCTGCCTTGCACACGGCATAGACTCCCGAAGGTCGAATCTTGCAGGTCTTTCCATGGAGGAGATGGCCGGAAACATCATAGATCACGGCTTTACCAAGGACAAACGTCCTAACTCAGTTGATATAAGGGTCGTGCACAAGGACGATGATGTGATCCTTCGCATAAAGGACGACTGTGTGCCTTTCGATCCCGGTGAGCGTCTTAAGATGACTTCGGACGAGAGCATTGGCGAGGATCCCATGAAAAACATCGGCATAAGAATGGTTTATAAGATAGCAAGAGAAGTGCAGTATCAGAATGTTCTGGGACTGAACGTTCTCACACTGAAGATATAGGCAGCTGCGGCATAATATCATCCGGGAGCGGAAAAGATGAGTTTTCTGAACAAAGAGACCGAAGCGATCAAAAAAACACTGCTCTGTTTCATCAAGTGGATCCTTATAGCGCTGCTCACAGGTGCAGCTGGCGGCCTTGTAGGCTCGGCCTTTCATCTTAGCGTCAGCTTTATGACAAAGCTTCGCGAAGCGTACGGATGGCTGCTATACCTCCTGCCGGCAGCAGGGCTCCTCATAGTGCTGATATACAGATTTTTCCGCACAGAGAATAAAAGCACCAACACCATAATAGAATCTATACAATCGGGTGAACGTGTACCAATTGCTCTGATGCCCACCATATTCATATCCACGGTGCTTACACATCTCTGCGGCGGAAGCGCAGGCCGTGAAGGAGCCGCGCTCCAGATAGGCGGCAGTATCGGAAACTTTGCCGGAAGGCTCTGCAGACTCGATGATGCTGATGTCCGCATAGCGACGCTTTCTGGAATGAGTGCAGTGTTCTCCGCCCTCTTCGGCACTCCCCTCACAGCTACTGTATTCGCTTTGGAAGTTATATCTGTAGGCATAATCCACTATTCGGCGTTCGTACCCTGTCTTGTGGCATCTATCGCAGCACTGGGCATATCAAGATTGTTCGGCATTGCAGGCGAGCATTTCGCACTGAACGCTGTAAACCTTGAATGGGGCTTACTGCTGCGCGTAGCGGGACTTTCGGTGCTCTGCGCGCTGCTCAGTATCGTATTCTGTCTTGTGATGCACGGCAGCGAACACATCCTAAAAAAGTATATCCCCAATGACTTCATCAGAGTTTTCGTCGGAGGGACTGTGATAGTCTGTCTTACAATCCTGCTTGGCACAGGCCAGTTCAACGGCGCCGGCATGGACAGTATAAAAACCGCCGTAGAGGAAGGTTTCACCAGACCTGATGCATTCTTCTGGAAACTTCTCTTCACCGCGATCACTCTCGGAGTCGGCTTCAAGGGAGGCGAAGTCGTTCCCTGCTTCTTCGTCGGCGCAACCTTCGGATGTCTGATAGGACCGCTGCTCGG
>JAIKVS010000044.1 GCA_024685535.1 Oscillospiraceae bacterium
GCTGTGATACCCGTGCCGGGATTTGAGGCCTGGAGCCCGGAGAATCCGAAGCTTTACGGCTTTACGGCGAAATGCGGTAAAGACGTTGTCCACAGTTACTTTGCAATGCGCAAGATATCTGTGAATAAGGATGAAAAGGGCGTTCCCAGACTCTTTCTGAATAACAGGCCATATTTCCAGAACGGAGTCCTGGATCAGGGATACTGGCCTGACGGACTTTATACCGCACCTACGGATGAGGCGCTCTCTTTTGATATACGTATCGCAAAGGCTATGGGCTTCAATATGATCCGCAAGCACGTTAAAGTGGAGCCGCTCCGCTGGTATTATCACTGCGACAGGATAGGAATGCTTGTTTGGCAGGATATGCCGAACGGGGGAGGAATGTACAATCCGGCTGTGGTCGCTGCTCCTCTGTTTACAGGGATCAGTATAAAAGATAACGCCTATTTCCTTTTCGGAAGAATGGATCCAGAGGGAAGAGCGGCGTATAGGGCTGAGCTTTCGGGCATGATAAAGCTGCTGTATAACTGCCCGTGCATAGTCATGTGGGTGCCTTTCAATGAAGGCTGGGGACAGTTCGATTCGAAGAAATTCTGTCAGCTGATAAAAAACATAGACCATACAAGGCTTATAGATCATGCATCCGGCTGGCACGACCAGGGAATAGGTAATGTCTGCAGCCACCATGTCTATTTCAAGAACTATAAATATAAGAAAGACCGGCTGGGAAGGGCGGTCATGCTGAGTGAGTTCGGAGGATACAGCCACAAGGTCGCCGGGCATACTTATAACGATAAGTATTTCGGATATAAGAAGTTCGAGATACCGGCCCAGCTCGAGATCGCCGTTGAGGAGCTGTATGAGGAGCAGATAAGGCCTGCAGTTGCCGAAGGTCTGTGCGCAGCAGTATATACCCAGATCACAGATGTTGAGGATGAACTCAACGGACTTATGACCTATGACCGAAAGGTCTCAAAGATAGCTCCGGAAGTGATGCGAAAGCTTATAAAGATATAAAAAAAGATCCGCCGACCGGCGGATCTTTTTTTATGAGTCAGGTACCTATCCCGATCACTCTGTCATATGCTCCGTGAACAGCGTCGACTATCCTTCCCGGACAGGCCGTGTCGCCTATAGCAAATATCTGCAGTCCGGAGAGGATCAGCTCCCTGTAGAGCTCGTCCTGCGGCTTGCTTCCAAGTGCACCGTAGATGATATCTGCGCTGAAGGCTGTCTCTGTATCATCCGGGAAAACGCAGTTTACTACTCCCGGTTCTATGCTCTTGAATCTCGCTTCGTATACGATAGCGACGCCGAGTTTTTCCATAAGTGTCAGCAGAGCGTTTCTTGCTCCTCCGAAGAGCTCTTTTGCAACGAACCTGCTCCTGATGATCATCTTTACCCTGCAGCCGTGTTCCGCAAGGAATACGGCTGTTTCGCAAGCGGACATGCCGCCGCCTAAAATGATCACGCTCTTGCCCTCAGGAGTATTCTCATATGCCATGCGTATATCGGTCAGATTTTCATATCCTGCGATCTTTACGGGCTCCTTATATACTGAACCCGTTGCGATAAGGGTGATATCTGCAGCGAAACCGGTAATGAATTCAGGCGTCGCGGCCTGACCTGTGATAACTGTCGCACAGTCTCTGAGATCTTTCTCCAGAACATTTATGAAATCGAGCAGATCCTTCTTGTGAGGATCCTTTTCAGAGAAAATGCGCACGGTACCGCCAAGCTGCTGCTCTTTTTCTATAAGAGTCACATCGTGACCTCTCTGTGATGCGGTTATGGCAGCCTGCATTCCGGCAGGGCCTCCTCCTACCACAAGGATCTTTTTATATTCCTTTACCGGGGGAAGACAGTCATAAGGCACTCTGCCGAAACCGCTGTCAGGGTTAACTGTGCATCTTCCCATAGCGGCGGGACTGAGTATCTTCTTAAGGTATTCAGGGGTGAGACCGCGCTCATTGAAATCGATATCGGAAGGATGCTCTATGCTCCCGGGATAACAGTTGAAACATCTTACGCAGCGGCGGATCCGGTCGGCTTTCCCTGCAATAACTTTGTTAACGAAATCCGGGTCAGCAAAGCCCTGTCTGCCGAAAGCAACGAAGTCGGCTGCCCCGGATGCTATGATCTCCTCGCACTGCCCGGGGTCATTTAAACCGCCGATAACAGATACAAGTGTTTTTTTCAAAACAGCTTTGATCCTGCGGGCATATTCAACATTGACACCGTGGATATCATAGTGGCTTGAGAATGTACCGGTCGAGTTGCCCTTCTCCTTAAGGCCGTTTGATACATGGAATATGTCCACAAGACCGTCGATGAGCCTGGCAAACTCAACTGTATCATCGATTGTCATTGCTCCGGGAACGTCAACTCCATCCTGAGCGGAAAAACGAAGCTCGATAATCTTGTCGGGACCGAGCCCCTTACGAAGTGCCCTGATAATCTGCTTTGGAAATCTTGCGCGGTTTTCTGCGCTTCCGCCGTAGCGGTCGCTGCGGTGGTTCGTACCGCCAGATACGAATTGCTGGAGAAGGAAGCCATGGCCGCCGTGCAGGAGCACCCCGTCAAAGCCGGCGGCAGACGCAAACTCACCGAAGGTCCTGAAATCCCTGCAGATCTTACGCATCATTTTTCTGTCGAGAGCATGCACGTGAACACCGTCAGGACGCGTGAACTCATCCGGCCCCCAAACAGATATGCCTTCAGGAGCGTGCGCCGCGCAGCCTTCATGGCAGACTTCGAACAGCGCGATCGCTCCGTGTTTTTTTATCCTTGAGGCATATTCGCTCAAAGCATCGAAATCTTCACCGCTCAGCTTGCTGTAGTCCACCTTGTGGAAGGCAAAATCAGTAATACCTTCTTCAAAATTAACGCATATCTCTCCTGTAGAAACAGTTGCAGCGCCGCCTTTTGCCCTGTCCTCAACCATCCGGTATACGTTTTCCTTTATCTCCGGTATGGTGAAGATCGAATGGGCAAACAGAGTCGGCCCGAACTCGACACGGTTTCTGTATTCGTGGCCTCTGACAGTTATGGGATTGAGCAGGTTCGGATAAGAACTGTTCATGACCAACCTCCGTTTATCCGTTATAACCCATGGGGTTCCTGGATTGCCAGTTCCAGGAATCGCGGCACATATCCTCTATGCTGTACTCAGCCTTCCAGCCGAGTATCTCCGCTGATTTGTCAGTGGACGCATATACAGTGGCAAGGTCGCCTGCCCGTCTGGGAACGATCTCGTAAGGGATCTTTACACCGTTGACTTTTTCAAACGCATGGACCAGTTCAAGCACGCTGCATCCCTTGCCGGTGCCTAAATTGAAAACCGATTCTCCGCGCTGCCTGCGCATATGGTCTATAGCTGCAACATGGCCTCTCGCCAGATCCACCACATGTATATAGTCACGTACTCCTGTACCGTCAGGAGTGGCATAATCATCTCCGAAAACGTTGAGATGGTCTCTGCGTCCAACTGCTACCTGGGAAATAAACGGCATAAGATTGTTCGGAATACCTCTGGGATCTTCACCTATCAGTCCGCTCGGATGAGCACCGATCGGATTGAAGTATCTCAGAAAAACAACTGCCCATTCCTTATCAGCCTTTGCAGTGTCGCGCATTATCTGTTCAGACATATATTTGGTCCAGCCGTAAGGATTGGTGCACATACCGGTGATGCTGTTTTCCCGGAGAGGCATACTGTTTTCTCCGGAGTAGACAGTTGCGGAGGACGAAAAAATTATATCCTTCACCCCATGATCGCGCATGGCTTCACAGAGCCTTACCGTGCTGAAGAGGTTGTTGTCGTAGTATTCGAGCGGCATTGCCACAGATTCTCCAACGGCTTTCAGTCCGGCAAAATGTATTGCACAGCTGATATCGTGCTTTTCAAGTATATGATCCAGCGCAGCCCTGTTGCGGACATCCTCCTGATAAAAGGCAACTTTCTTGCCGGTGATCTCTTCAACGCGTTCAACTGCTTTAGCACTTGAATTGACAAGATTGTCTATGATCACAACGTCATAGTCCCGGTTGAGAAGCTCCACGCAGGTGTGGGTCCCTATGTATCCGGCGCCGCCTGTTACTAAAACTGTCATATCTTTCTGTCCTTTCATTCAAGAAGCGCTTCAGGATAAATTCCATCCTCGCGCATTTTTTTTATTGAGTCAACAAGCAGCGGCAAATCCTCTCTGTAGGTAACGCCGTGCCACTTCTCGCGGCAGTTCAGGATGCTTACTGTGCCGAGTCCCTCGGAGATCACTGCATTTGCTACAGAAGGGAGGAAATATTCTCCCTTCAGCGGATTTGTGATCAGAGCATCATCAAGCCAGGAAGGGAAGCGCTTTGCAAGCTCGTCAAGCATAGATACACCGAAAGCCCAGCAGTTCATGGATACCGGCAGACTGCCTGAAAGAGGGAAGCTCTTGCCGTTTTCTGAATATACGGCGTCGTCGCCGGATTTTTCAATGTGTGTCCGTTCGACCACATCCGTGAGAAGTCCGTTTTCAACAGAACATATCCCTCTGGAAACATATCCGTTTTCGGTGACTGTGTTCCGCAGTTCATAGGCCACCATTGCATGCTCATTAGAAGCTTTGTCGGATATGAGGAAATCATAGAGGGCTTCATAGGCAGTCCGGCCGTAGAAATCGTCTGCATTTATAACGGCAAAAGGCCCGTCTACTATGCCTTTGCAGCAGGCCACGGCATGGCCGGTGCCCCAGGGCTTTTCACGACCTGCGGGCAATGTGTAGCCTGTCGGCAGTGAATCAAGCTCCTGATAAACATAGCTTACTTCAAAATACTTTTCAGCTCTCGTGCCGACCCTTGCCCTGAAATCGGAGTCGATGGCATGCTTGATAATGAATGCAACTTTCCTGAAGCCTGCTCTGTAGGCATCAAAAAGAGAAAAGTCGATTATCGAGTGACCGGAATCGTCAACAGGGGTGATCTGCTTCAGCCCGCCGAAGCGACTCCCCATTCCGGCAGCGAGTATGACCAGTACTGGTTCTTTCATGCAAGTCTTCCTTTTAAAATCAGTATTTGCTCATGGCAAGGCGGCAGTAATAATTCAGCATTTTCTCCCGAATGAGGGTGCTTGATTCCATATGTCCGGGATACACTTCAAAGTCACCTTCAAGGCTGCACAGTCTTTTCAGAGAGTGAAGCATCGTTTCGGTGTCTCCGCCGTCAAGGTCAGTTCTGCCGCAGCTGCCTTTGAAAAGCGTATCTCCTGTGAAAAGCGCGCTGCCGCACCTGATAGTGACGCTGCCCTGAGAATGACCCGGGGTAGCCATTATCTCAAAATCCATCCCGGCAGCTCTAAAAACGTCTCCGTCGGTAAAGTAGATACCGCTGTCCGGTAATGCGTAGACAAAGGAATGAGAGTTCATAACTCTTTTGTCGTCGGCCTTGCTCATATATACCCTGGCACCGGTCTCTTCAGCCACAGCATCTGCGGCTCCGGTATGATCATAATGACCGTGGGTGATAAATATCGCCTGACACTTGAGCCTGTTATCTTCAATATAGTCAAGTATCGTGTTGCTCTCATCACCCGGGTCTATAACTACGCACTCAAGAGTCTCTTCATTGGTGACGATGTAGCAGTTTGTCTCAAGATGCCCGACAGGAATGGTTTTGATCAGCATATCAAAGCTCCTTAGTATCGAGAAGAATGGTGACCGGTCCGTCATTAACGGATTCAACGAACATTTCCGCTCCGAATTCACCGGTCTCAACTTCGAATCCTCTGCCTCTGCATTCAGAGATCACAAGTTCGTACAGCGGTATCGCTTTTTCCGGACGTGCGGCATGAGAAAAGCCGGGGCGTCTCGACCTGCAGTCAGCGAAAAGAGTGAACTGGCTGATGATGAGGAATCGGGCACCGGCATCCGCAGGATTAACATTCATTTTGCCGTTTTCATCTTCAAATATGCGCAGACCGCATATCTTGTCGGCTATTTTTTTAGCTTCCGCCTCGGTGTCATCCTCGTGAACTCCGAGCAGAATGAGAAATCCCTTATCTATACTGCCCTTTATCTCGCCGCCGATGGTCACGGAAGCGCTTTTTACTCTTGTAAGCACTGCTCTCATTCTTATCCTCCTGCCCTTGTCACGTTAGTTACACCAGGTATCGAAGCTATCCGGCTGATTATGTATTTGAGATCAGATGCGTTCTTGACCTCGAGAGTAACAACTACCAGGGCTTCGCCCGGAACAGTGGTCCTTGCCGACAGAGTGCGCACTTTGGCATTGAGCGTATTCAATACCGTCGCAATGTCCAGCACGAGTCCGCTGCGGTCTCTGGCGGCTATAGTGAAGGTAGTGACGTATACGTTGCTTATCTGGCTTGCCCAGGAGACCTTGATCCATCTTGCTTCATTGTCTCCGGCTGACTGATTGAGATAGTTTCTGCAGTCCTTCCTGTGTATGCTGACGCCCTGTCCTCTTGTGATGAAACCGACTATGGGGTCACCTGGAACGGGCATGCAGCAGCGTGAGAATTTAACAAGGCAGTTGTCTATGCCTTCCACGAGAATGCCGTTTATGGCGTGCTGTTCGCGCTTTGCCTGCTGCTCTCTTCGCTCTGCTGCCTCATTCATCTTATCTATTGCCGTCTTGCGGTCGGAGGTGCCGAGGTGCATAGCTTCGTCTCTCAGCCTGTGAGCCGCTCTTGTGGCTGTGATGCCACCGTAACCTATGCATGCATAAAGATCGTCTACGGTCTGGAGAGAGAGTTTGTTGAGCAGGGGAGTGTATACCGCTTCGTTTTCAAGCAGATCAAGTGAAAGGCCGTTGTGTTTGAATTCGCTTTCGAGCATTTCGCGGCCGCGCATGACGTTTTCATCTCGGCGTTCTCTCTTGAACCATTGCTTTATCTTTGTTCTTGCAGACCCGCTCTTGGCAATGTTGAGCCAGTCGCGGTTCGGCCCGGGTGCCGATTTGGAAGTGCGGATCTCAACTATATCACCGTTTTGAAGCACATAGTTAAGGTTTACTATCCTGCTGTTTACAACAGCGCCGATCATATGGTTCCCGATATCAGAATGTATGCTGTAGGCAAAGTCTATAGGTGTTGCACCGTTCGGGAGGTTTATAACATCGCCTTTGGGGGAGAATACAAAAACCTCATCGGCAAACATATCCACCTTGAGATCATGTATAAAGTCACCGGCATCGGACTCCTGCTGGGTTTCGAGAAGACGCCGTATCCAGGCAAATTTGTCCTCGTCTCCTGCCTTCAGCGCGCTGGTATCGCCGATCTTGTATTTCCAGTGAGCGGCAACGCCGTACTCGGCTGTATAATGCATGTCCCAAGTGCGGATCTGCACTTCAAATGGAATGCCCTCGCTGCCTATTACCGTAGTGTGGACAGATTGATACATATTTGGCTTGGGAGTGGAGATATAATCCTTGAATCTGCCCGGCACGGGTTTGAACATATAGTGCAATACGCCTAGGGCATTATAGCAGTCGGGAATGGAATCAACAATCACCCTGAATGCGCACAGGTCAAATACTCCGCTAAGATCCACTTTCTGAGAGTACATTTTACGGTAGATGCTGTATATATGCTTGATCCGGTGCTGAACGGTACATGTGATGTGCTCGGAGCGCATGCCGGATTCGATCTTTTCCTTTGTAGCTTCCATGAACTCTTCCAACTGAGGAAGTTTGGATTCTATGTCGTTGGTGATCTCATGATAGCCTTCAGGGTCAAGATACTGCAGCGCGAGGTCTTCAAGCTCCCATTTGGCTCTCTGCATACCGAGCCGGTGAGCAAGAGGCGCATAGATCTCCATCGTTTCCAGAGATTTGAGCCTCTGCTTTTCTTTGCTCTGATATGCCATGGTGCGCATGTTGTGGAGACGGTCAGCTATCTTTATGAGGATAACACGTATATCCTTTGCCATGGCGAGCAGCATTTTGCGCATGTTTTCCATCTGCTCGTCTTCTTTGCTTGTATACTGGACGCGCGTCAGCTTTGTAACGCCTTCTACAAGCTCAGCTACAGTACTTCCAAATTCACGAGTTATGTCTTCATGGGTCAGCTCTGTATCCTCGATAATATCGTGCAGCAGCGTCGCAACGATGGAATCCTCGTCAAGTCCCATATCGAGAGCTATCTGGGCTGCAGCGACACAGTGGGTCACATAAGGGGATCCGTCTTTTCTTTTTTGCCCTTCGTGCGCGCGCTTTGCCATCTCGTAGGCAGCACGAACGCGCCCGATATCGAAGTTCCTTCCGGAAGCTTCGAGACGGGCTTCAAGCTCGCTGAACATTGCATCAGGATCGAGAGGAATATAAGGTTTTACATCGGTTGTATCCATTTTCTTCTGCCTTGATCAGGAATTATATGAAAATGATTTAAGAACTTTTATGATATCGGTGTCTTCAAGGTCGGCTTTTCTGTCCGGCAGGAAAGCTTTGGAACCGAAAAGACTGCCGTCATTATCGTTTTTCAACAGTCCGGCCTGATAGAATGCAATCAGACAGATGCAAAACTGCTCGGGCGGCATTCCAGACGGAGACTGTGACATGACGGAGCGGACATCGCTTCCGACAACAAAATCCCTGCTTTCAACTACACGCCAGGCTTTGATGAAATCCTGCCGTCCCGGAGTGAATCCGGCAGCGCATTTCAGACAGGGTTCCGGAGAGCGGCTGAGCAGCTCGCTGCAAAGTTCATAACCGTCGTGGAGCTTCAGCGCGCTTACGCTCAGTTGAACGTTTCTGCCGTTATAATCATTTATCTGAGGGCAGAAAGCAATATCCACAGTACAGCCTTCGTATATGCCCAGCTCTTCGGGACTGTGCGAGAAATATATGCAGTCGAACTGCGTACCGCACAGATCAGCGGTCATCTTAGTATGCTGCTTAGCAGCTCCTACCGGGATCACAGAACTCAGAGTGACGCCGTAAAGCACCATTACAGGCTTCTGATTATCGTTCCCGAAAGGCTCCAGCAGTTCCAGTGAAGCCACATTATCCATACTCAGCAGCAGCGGATCGTCGATGAGAAGCTCACAGTTCACATCCGGCAGGGGTTCCGGTTTGTGACTTTGATAATATGCAGCAAGGGAACGGCGGAAATCATCGATCTTATCTTTCATGACTCTCAATCCAGCGGCAGGTGCATGACCACCGAATGAAATAAGGTCATCCGAGCAGGCGCTCAGAGCATCATAGAGATTGAAGCCGCCGGAGCTTCTGCATGAACCCTTACCGACTCCGTCCTTAATATGGATCATAATTGCCGGCAATGAGTACTTATCTGCAAGCCTTGAAGCGGCGATGCCGATTACTCCGGGTTCCCAGTTTTCATCAGAAAGGACTATCGGAGCATTCAGATCGACATCTCCGATCCTGGCCAGTGCGTCCTGCCATATCCTGTCTCCGATCTCCTGACGTTTCCTGTTAAGGTCGGCAAGTCTGCAGGCGAGTATTCTGGCATGTTCAGGATCATCGCAGGAAATGAGCTCTTCCGCGACTGATACCTCGCCAAGTCTGCCCGCGGCATTCAGACGCGGAGCAATAGAGAAGCCTATAGTAGAAGCGGTCACAGGCTTTCTGTCTGGAGATATTTCATTGAGCATGGCTTTCAGACCAACGCAGGGAGAGGAATTGAGTTTTTCAAGTCCTTTCTTTACTATGTAATGGTTTTCGTCCTTCAGCGGCATAACGTCAGACACGGTACCCACAGCTACCAGGTCACAGTACCTTTCCAGAATAGGATCCGCAGCCCCCTCAACGGCGCAGGCGAGCTTGAACGCAACGCCCACACCGGCCAGATACTCGAAATCGTAATTATCATCAGGCCGCTTGCAGTCGATCACAGCCAAAGCCTCAGGCAGAGGACCATGAGGGCATTCATGATGGTCGGTTATTATGAGATCCAGACCTATCTCTCTGGCATGCATTGCTTCATCTGCAGCAGTTATGCCGCAGTCCACAGTTATGACCAGGCTGACTCCTTCGGCCACAAATGCATCAAGTGCATCGGAATTGAGGCCGTATCCTTCGCTTTCCCTGTCAGGAATGTGTACCAGACACTCAAGACCTTTTGAATTGAGATATTTCTTCAGCAGGCATGAAGCGGTTATCCCGTCAACGTCATAGTCGCCATACACGGCGACTTTCTCACCGGAAGCAATGGCAGCCCTTATCCTATCAACCGCCTTGTCCATATCTGTTATTCCAAAAGGATCATGAAGTACTTTTTCATGGTCGCAAATCGTTTTGGCTTCGGAGAGAGACTCCATATTCCGAAGCGCGAGGACCGCAGCCAGAAGCGGAGGATATCCGGCGATGATCAGTTCTGACGGGATTGAATACCCGCCGAACGGTATTTTCCAAATTTTCTGTTTCATGTCAGGTTCAGCATCTCATCTAAATATTTTTAATTATTAATTTTAACAAAATTACTTTGCAACTTCAATATTAAATAGAGAAGGAGACATAAAAAGAAACGCTCCCCGGCATGACTGGGAGAGCATTTCAGTTCAGAAGCTGTATCCGTTAAGCCCACCGCCGACGGATTCTGCCGCTTCAGCACACTGGATATAATCAACTGCCTCACGGGGAGTTGAGCATACCTTGAAAAGCTTCAGGCAGTCCGGACGCATAAATCCCTTAGCAGCGCAATCCTCCAGCATTTTCAGCAGGGGAGAGAAATAATCGGCGGTATTCAGAAGAGCAAGCGGTTTAGCATGGATCCTGAGCTGCTTCAGCGTCATGGTCTCAAAGAACTCGTCATATGTACCTATGCCGCCGGGCACGGCAATGAAGGCGTCGGCTTCATCTTCCATCTTCTGCTTGCGCTCACTCATCGTTTCAGTGAATATGAAATCATCACATTTTCTGTTGAGGATCCCGGCATCATTAAAAAATTTCGGTGCGATACCGAGCAGCTTGCCTCCGGCTTCAAGGACTCCGTCGGAACAGGACCTCATAAGTCCGCAGTCGCTGCCGCCGTAAATAAGAGTATGACCGGCTCTTGCTATCTCATGACCAAGTTCGCGTGCTTCGCTGTAATATATCTCATCCAGCGCGTTGCTGGAAGCTCCGAACATACAGATCTTCATTCAAAACTCCTTTATGATCATTTACTGTGATTATACTTTAGCCGGACAGCATTTGCAACTGCATACGCATTTAGCACTCTCGAAGCAAGAGTGCTAAAGTTCATAGTTTGTTCATAAAATATAGTATATTTGTTCATAATATTATTGTAATTTATATACGAACTTAAACGAAAGATGTGAAGACATCCTCGAAACCAGATAATAGTATTTTAATTGGAGGTAAATATCATGTTTGAACTTATTCCTTTTGACCGTCACCTTTCACGTGCTTCTTCATTTGATCCCTTCCGTGATTTTGAAGAGCTCGAGCGCAGATTTTTCGGAAATGCATCTCAGGCTGTCAGTGCATTCCGTACCGATGTAATAGATAATGGCGATGCCTATGTCCTCGAAGCCGAGCTTCCGGGGTTCAGCAAGGAAAATATCAGCCTCGATATAGAGAATGATTGCCTTACGATCACCGCAGAGAGAAAGAAAGAGGATAAAGATGAGAAGAAGAACTATGTAAAGCGGGAGCGCTTCTATGGAAGCTTCAGCAGAAGCTTTGATGTTTCCGGCATCAATGTAGACGGTATCACAGCGTCCTTCAACGATGGAATCCTCCGGCTTGACATGCC
>JAIKVS010000063.1 GCA_024685535.1 Oscillospiraceae bacterium
GGTGAGCCAGCGCAGCGCCATGCGCTACGACCGGGACGGGGACGGCCACTTCGACACGGTCAGCGCCCTGATGAAGTCCATGCGGGGCAGCGACCCGGACGCGGCGCTGCACTACCTGGCCCGGCTGCTGGAGGCCGGGGACCTGACCGGGGCCTGTCGGCGCATCCTCTGCTCCGCCAGCGAGGACATCGGCCTGGCCTGGCCCCTGGCCGTGCCCATCGTCAAAGCCTGCGTGGACAGCGCCCTGCAACTCGGCCTCCCGGAGGCCCAGCTCCCCCTGGCCGAGGCCGTGATCCTCCTGTCCACCTGGCCCAAGAGCAACACCGCCTACCTGGGCATCTCCAAAGCCAGGGCCGACGTGCGGGCGGGCAAGGCCGGCCCCATCCCCCGGGAGCTGCAAAACGTCCACGCCGACGGCGCGGGCTTCGAGCGCGAACAGGGCTACCGCTACCCCCACGACTTCCCCCACCGCTGGGTGAAGCAGCAGTACCTCCCCGACAGCCTCCGCGACGCGCACTATTACGACTACGGCGACAACAAAACCGAACAGGCCGCAAAGCGCTACTGGGAGGAGATCAAAGGGGAATGAGTCAATGGGGACGGTTCTTTTTGACTCATTTTCGGCGACACAGCGACGGAACGCGAGGAGGAAACGGACATGGAGATCTTTGTGGGCGACCGGCTGCGCATGAAAAAAGCCCACCCCTGCGGCAGCAGCGAATGGCTGGTGCTGCGGGTGGGCGCGGACTTCCGGCTCCGGTGCCTGGGCTGCGGCCGGGAGGTCATGGGGGCACGGAGCAAGTTTGAGAAGAACGTGAAAGCGGTGCTGCGGGAGTGAATTTATAAGCAGAAACTGCCACTCCGCCAAGTGACAGTTTCTAAGACCTTAAACGTAAGGGAAAGGCTGTTTCTGTGGGAGTCTCCGTTGCCGAATCGTCCCCTCCAGCATGACCGAATGCTGTCGAAACAAGGAGAACAAGCAAAATAATCCCCTATGCCTGTCGCATAGGGGGGAGAAGCGCCTACTGCGCGTCTTTTGCGTCCTGGATGAGGACTTCCAACACCTTCCAAATCCGGCGCTGGTCTTCGGGCCGCAGTTCCGCCAGGGCACTTGAGAATTGCCCGCTTTCCTGGGAAACCGTCACGTCTACCACATCCGCCAGGAGTGCGTTGGCGTCACATTGCAGGGCGTTCATCAAACGGATCAGGGTTTCCAGCTTTGGCGTTTTCAGGCCCGTTTCGATGTTGCTCAGATAGTTCGGTGACAGCTCCACCATCTGCGAAAGCTGCTCCTGCGTCAGTCCCCGCGCCCGCCGCAGGGCCTGGACCCGTCTCCCAATCAGCCGCGCATCCACGTCATCACTCCCATTCGCATATGACTTGCCAAATAGAAGTATACCGTCGCGGCGCCGCTCTGATAACGAGCTATCCAGAGTATCTCACGCTGTTGGCGTTGGATTTCGACATAGAATAACGCCCCGGCCAAAGCCGGGGCGTTGGTGGAGACTGACAGACTCGAACTGTCGACCTCACGCGTGTGAGGCGTGCGCTCTAACCAGCTGAGCTAAGCCTCCATGTGGTGACGCGTACGGGAATCGAACCCGTGTTACCGCCGTGAAAGGGCGGTGTCTTAGCCGCTTGACCACCGGGCCAATTAAAAAGCGCAGTATTTGCTGCGCTTTGGTAGCGGCACCTGGATTCGAACCGGGGACACTGCGGGTATGAACCGCATGCTCTAGCCAACTGAGCTATGCCGCCAAATATTCGCTTGAACAGCGAAAAGTATTCTATCAGAGCATCATGTGCTTGTCAACATTTTTTTAATCCATGGGTATATGGATACAGAGCCGGTCAAATCGGCTCTGTCGAATTCAGATAAGGGAGAGTTTCAGGAATTGGCAGATATATATTTCTCAAGAAATTCAGCGGCATCGCCTACATATTCTCCGCATGGTCTCTTTTTCAGCTCTTTTCCGGGCACGGGCTCAAGCCCAAGCAGTCTCCGGCAGACTATATCACCGTTTCTTTCTTTGAATTTCCCGGCAAGCTCCTGTACGCGCGCATTGTGCTCCGCTTTTGATACGCGGTCACCCGGAACGTGGTTGCCGTAGAGAAAACCCAGCACCATTGCCATGCCGCTCACAGCGCCGCATACTTCTCTCATCCCGCCGATACCGCCGCCGAAGGAACTGCTGAGTTTCGCAAGGGACTCTTTATCGAGAGGCAGCAGATCCTCGAACGCCAGTACAACCGACTGCGCACAGTTGTAGCCCTCGCTATGAAGAGTCATCGCTTTTTCTCTTCTTGAAATTTTATCCATAATAACTCCTAACCGGCATTCTGCCTATAAACACGACTATTACCTATAAATATAAACACGACTATTAAATAATATGCGTTGTTTGATGTCAAGCCACAGGAGAAATGCCGCCTCTGAAGAGACGGCATTCCCTGTATTGATCATTGAATTTAAATCTTTATCAATTCATATTCCCTGGTGCCGAGGCCTATCTCTTCAGCGTGGATCAATCCTGCTTCCCATTCTGAATCGGGATGGTTCATGTGGAAATATTCATGGTTGCTGTCCTCATTCCAGAAGGATTTTATATGCCTGTCAAGCCGGCTGCCCTCGCATACAGGCATCTTATTGCAAAGATCCACGCATGCCTGATCCAGCGCAACAGGATCAAATGAGGCAAGCATGCCGATATCCGGTATGATAGGAACATCATTTTCCGCATGGCAGTCACAATACGGAGAAACATCGCATATCAGAGAAATGTGGAAGGCAGGTCTGTCATGCACCACTGCATAAGCATATTCTGCAATCTTGCAGGAAAGTACGGCTGTTGAGTTGTCATCACTGGGCTCTATTGCATCCTTGGGGCATACTGCAAGACACCTGCCGCAGCCGACGCATTTGCTATGGTCGATAAAAGCTTTCCCATTCTTTACTTCAGGCCCGCCATGAGCGCATATCCTTACACAGGAACCGCACCCAACGCACATATCCTGCTCGACGACCGGCTTGCCCTCATGATGCTGCTCCATCTTGCCTGCACGGGACCCGCTGCCCATGCCGAGGTTTTTCAGCGCACCTCCGAAGCCAGCTGCCTCATGACCTTTGAAATGAGTAAGAGCAATAACGATATCTGCGTCCATTATAGCCTGCCCGATCTTAGCTTCCTTAACATAGGGAAGGTTTATGGGAACAAGAGCTTCATTGGTGCCCTTCAGTCCGTCTGCAATTATCACATGGCAGCCTGTTTGGAGCGGGGAGAAGCCGTTGAGATATGCAGTGTCCATATGATCGAGTGCGTTCTTTCTGCTGCCAACATAGAGGGTGTTGCAATCTGTCAGGAAAGCCTTGCCGCCGAGTTCACGGACATAGTCTGCAACGACCTTTGCATACTGGGGTCTGAGATGTGCCAGATTGCCGAGTTCGCCGAAGTGGATCTTTATAGCGGCATAACGGTCAGTAAAATCAATGCTTTCAAAACCGGCTTTCTTCATTAGCCGGTGCAGCTTCTGGGGAAGAGTCTCGTTGGGGGTGGCATGGAAGTCGGTGAACAACACTTTAGAACCGGACATAAAAACACTCCTTTAACATTATTTTTGGATGATCATTCTCCGGATAATAAGGTCAGGAGAACTTCTTCATACATCTGGCCACAAGCGAGGCGGATACAGGCATGCATTTTTCAGCTACCGGGCCGACAAGAAAAGCACAGATCACAGTGCCGATGCCGAACTTTCCGCCAAGCAGAAAACCAATAAGAACAAAAAGCACATCAGTTGCTATTCGGACTATGCCGAAGCGCCAGCCGCTCTTTTCACTTATGACCACTGCGACCAGGTCATTGGGACCTGTCCCTGCCTCTGAACGGATAACGAGCGACATGCCGGACGCGAGTATCCCGCAGCCGAGAACAAGAACGATGATTTTTATAGCTAACCCTGCCTGTGTAATTCCGAGTCCTTGCAGCACAAAATTGAAAAAGTCGATTATCGGACCGCCGCAGAACATGCAGACAAGAGTGCCTAGCTTCACATAGCTTCGGTCAACGAACAGAAGGACGATTACTATGAGGAAGCATATACACATATGTACCGTTCCGTGACTGGGGGAGATTCCTGTCTTCATAACGAGCAGGCGGAGCCCCTGAATGAGTACGTTGAACGGATCTGCTCCGAGATCTGCAAGCAGGAAAAGAGTGACGCCCAGGTGGGCAATTATCAGGCCGAGAAACAAGAGAAGCAGCCTTATTATAGTTTCGCGGACGTTTATCTTCATGTGTCTCTCCTGCAGGCCGGATCTCAATCAAATTTCCTGGAGACATGGACGGCCGTCTGTTATTTTATAAATTAAAATAAGTATTCAAATTATAGCATG
>JAIKVS010000166.1 GCA_024685535.1 Oscillospiraceae bacterium
CCTTGCGGTATCTGGCAATAAACGGGACGGTATTGCCTTCATCGAGAAGGCTTATTACGTTTTCTATGTGCTCGGGCTTCTTGTCAAGTTCCCGGGCAAGAATCTGAGTTATGGATTCCAATGCGCAGATATCTCCTGAAATACAGAATAAAGCGGCCGTTTCCGCGGCCGTTGCCAATTGTAGCACAGCATGGTAAAATACATCAAGACAAATATCATTACAACGGAGATACAATATAACATTAGGGAGAACGACATGACTGAAGATGAAAAGAGAAGAAAATGCATGCTGTTTTCGCCTTTCGACAGGGATCTTGCAACTCAGAAGCTTAGGACCCATAAGCTGAATCTGGACTATAACTCGCTCTACGAGGACCAGGCGGAGAAACGGGAAAAACTGATACATGAAATAGTCGGCGATATCGGCGAGGGCACTTTCATCCAGGGACCGGTGACTTTCCATTACGGAAGCCATACGCATATAGGAAGAAATGGATTCATAAACTTTAACTTCACATGTCAGGATGATGCCGAGGTATATATCGGCGATAACTGCAACTTCGGCCCGAACGTTACTATAGTCACGCCGGCTCACCCCATGCTTGCCGACGAACGCAGGGATATGCTGGATCCATCGGGCGAGAGAAGGCAGCTTTGCTACGCAAGACCCGTGACGATAGGCAGCGACGTCTGGCTCGGAGCGAATGTAGTCGTCTGTCCCGGAGTCACGATAGGCGACGGCTGCGTGATAGGAGCCGGGAGTGTTGTGACAAAGGATGTTCCTGCAAACTGCTTTGCTGCGGGAAATCCCTGCAGAGTGATAAGGGAGCTGTCCGAAGCCGACAGCATGAGAAACAAACCGGATATTTGCGGAGAATACGCAGTCATCTGAACAGGAGAGCCGAGAGATGGACGAAAGGCTTGCAAAACAGCTCGATTTTGCTCTGACGATCGATAAGGAAAAGAACATCCTGAGGCAGACCCACCTGAGCGGTCACGGGCGGCGGGAAAACGACGCCGAGCATGCCTGGCACATGGCGGTAATGGCCTATCTCCTCAGAGAATACTCGAACGAGCCTGTGGATATCTCCAGAGTGATGATCATGTGCCTTATCCACGATATAGTGGAGATAGAGGCCGGTGACACCTATGCCTACGATGAGGCCGGCCACAGTTCAAAGAAAGACAGGGAGGATGCCGCCAAGGAGAAGATATTCTCTCTGCTTCCCGAGGATCAGAAAACTGAGATGATCGCCCTGTTCGATGAATTTGAAGAGGGAAAGACTGCTGAGGCAAAATTTGCAAAATCAATGGACAATATGCAGCCGCTGATACTGAATAACAGCAACGGCGGCAGCGACTGGAGAGATCACAGAAACACCTATGCCCAGGTTTTCGGAAGGCATTCCGGCACAAGGGCTGGCTCCGAAACTCTTTTTGAATACACCGAACAGGTCATAAAAAGGCACATGGCAGAAGGCAATATCATAGTTTCTGAATGAAGCCGGCGTAAAGGAGCAGACGGATATGGAAGAAAAAAAGAAAAAAGACATAAAAAAGACCGCCGTAGCCATTACCACGGCAGCCGCTCTTATGACGTCCGGACTTTTCAAGGATCCGGCGGAGATAGTAAAGGATGAAGAAGTCTACGCCCCGCCTCCCCCGATCGTTGAGACTATCGACAGAGCGCCCGTTGAAGACGAGCCGGATGATATGACGGTTGAGGATGAGGAGAAAAAGACTCCCAAGGACAAGCTACGAGATCTGCTTCTCCGGATGCCGAGAGCGGTAAGGATAATACTGTTGCTGCCACTGTGGTGCATAGGCACAGCGCTGATGACAGTGCTGACGCCCCTGTTCAGCGCGGTTCTCCCGCCTTTGCTGAACATCATGATCCGCTGGGTGCTTATCGCGGCTGTACTTGTGGCACTTGCCGCCGCGGCATGCAAACTTATATTCCCGGACATACCGCTTAAAAAGGTATTTTCAAAGAAGAACATGCTTTCAGCAGTCATTTACGGAGCTTTTGTGGGAATGTCCGGCTGGGTGCTTGAAGAGCTCTATCCGGAGAGCAGGTTTCTGGTGCCGGGAGTATATGCCGGAGCCGCAGCGCTGTTTATCGGAGGCTGTATGATTACGGCGGCATTCCGGAAGGAAAAGCGGGAAGCAGCGAAAGCGTGAACATATTAGACCATGTAAAAACATCGCTTGGATGATACTCCAAAAATGGTGCATTGTTGCGTTCTTAAAAATACTGTTAGAACAGGCAGAAGTTTTTTATGCTTCTGCCTGTTTTTCACATTCAAAAGAGATCAACTTGATCTGTAATAGAATAGGGAATCCAAAAGGATGCTCTCTTAATAAATGCTGTTTACAGACCTAACCATTATCTCCGAACTGTGATTGTATTTATATATTTATATTATTATTTTTATTTATATTTTTATTTTTACTTGTATTGTTATTTTTATTTATAAGGCTATATTACAGACTATATTACAGAGAATACTGTATTTGAGATATATATCAATCATGTTCCACGTTCGTTGACGAAGTATAAGAATGTCAGACGATTCGAGTTCATTTATTCATTCATCAGAGAATACCTTAAAAATGCTCTGTATGCGATTTTTCTCTTCAAGTATGATTTTCTATATTGGCGAGCATAAAAAAGTCTCTCCAGGAGTTAATTTAATACGCTTATATCGACAATCAGGATATATATTTAGAAAGGCTGACTTGAACGATGCTCCAAAACGGTACATCGTTCAACTTGAAAAGCTGGGATTTAAGAAGATAGTCATCAAGAGGAAGCGCTGCATCAGAGGGCTGAAGGTCGTCCGGTATATTGAAAATTGAAGGTTTCAGATATTAATGATGACCTACGTGCAACGTCGTGCAAGGTCAAATACAAAACTTTTCTATAGAAAACACAAGTTTTATTCATATGGAAATTTTTGTAAATAACGTTGACAGACCTTGCACATTTGATGCTTAAACGATGCTACAAAACGGTGCATCGGACAACACAAGCCATCCTCTTCCGTTCCACCTCAAATGTACGGTGCACACAGTCGGGTTTTTCTGAGTAAAACAAAATTGCGGAGGATATGTTTCCTCCGCATACTTTTTAGACAGTGTACATTTTATGATGATTCCGTCCTTGAAAGTCATAAAGAGGATGAACGGACGATGAGCTCTGAATTGAGTATTCTGGGAGTGGGAGTAACTTTTTTATAAAGGATCTGATCAAATAGCAACTCGCAGGCAAGCTGACCCATCAGTTCAAGAGGATAAGTGAGAGAAGTAATGGATGGGGAAACCAACTTGCATAAAGCAGTATTTCCGTAGCTTATCACGCTCACATCTTCAGGGACACGAAGGCCGAGATCGATGATCACTCTTATTGCAGCTGCAGCCAGATAATCGGATGCGGCAAAAACAGCGTCCGGATGATCATCGGACCGGAAAAGCTGTTCGATCGAAGAAACGACCAGGTCGTTTGAACTCTCCGAATTCATAGAGACCAAATATCTTGGATCGAAAGAGATGCCATTATCAGACAGAGTATCCCACAGGGCATTTAATCTTGCTTTGCTGCTCCGCAGATTTCTTGCTTTCTGGATATAAGCGATTTTTCGATGCCCGGAGGAGAGCAGATACCGAATCGCCGAAACGACCGCCTGATATTCGTCAACGACCACACGCGGGATAGATTCTATACTGTATTCCCCGCATTGAACAACAGGATACTGTTCGCTTATACGCAAAAGCTGCGCCGGGATGGTAGGTATGGCGAGGATGATGCCTGCGGGTCTTATTTCGGAATAAATCTTAAGCAGATCCTCCGGAGAAAACTCCCTGTCGTTATAAAACTGCCAGAAAAGAAGAGTATAGTGATACGATGCCGCAACAGCAGATATCCCTTTGGAAATGAGGTTATAATAATCCGGCTCAGAAGGATCGACACATGCGATTATGATATTTGACGAGGCGGCAGGAACAGGAGATCTGAAAGAATAGCCGGAGGAAACAGCGGCAGAAAGTATGCTGTTATATGTTTTAGCTGAGACTCCGGCACCGTTTCCCGAAAGAGCTCTGGAGACCGTGGCGGTCGATACGCCGCAAAGCCTTGCAAGATCTGCTATTGTGACTTCTTTTTTCGAGCGTGGCATTATATCAGATCCTTTGTTCAGTATGACCTTAGGATATCATGAAACAATGCAAATGTAAATATTACATAAATTAATGCTTTTAAATGTAATTATTACAAATGCTCTAGTATTGTAAATAAATGGCAGATATGAAAATTATCGATAACGTAGAATAATCTTCTCATAATTGACAAGGTTTTGTTAAATAGTATATCTTATTTTCAGCAAGACCTTATTTAAACAACTGAAAAAGGAGAGTACAGAATGAAAAAAACAATAGCTATGCTGATAGCTGTGATCATGGTCGTTTCCCTGTTTGCTGGATGCGGATCGAATGCAGCCCCCGAGACTGCAGCACCGGCACCGGCTGCTGATCCTCAGGCTGCTGCGGATGCAGCAACGGAGACCTTGAGAGGTTCGGGTAAAAAAATCACAGCGCTGTTCTTCACCCTGGAAGGCGAGTATTTCACCATTTTGGACACTATACTCAAAGAGAAGCTCGAAGCTCTTGGCTATACCTATGAAAGCCAGTCGAGCAACTTCGATCCTGTGACGATGATCACCCAGATCGAAAATGCGGTCGCCGGCGGTTCAGATCTTATCTGGACATGGCCGCTCAGCGGAGACATAATAGCGGATGCTTGTGCTGCCGCAAGGCAGAAGGGGGTTAAGGTCTATTCCTTTATTCAGGATCCGGGCGAAGCATCATGCGATGTCTTCCGCGGAACAGATGAAACGGCCTGCGGAACAAGAATAGGTGAGCTTGTAATTGCCTGGGCTGACAAGTACCATAAGGATGCAGCTCCCGGCTCAATCAAGACCATAGTTTACGGCAATACCGACTCCACTTCTCAGAAGACAAGATTTGAATATCTTCAGGCTACAATAGCGGCTGACCCCAGATTTGAGATACTTGAAGCTGTCGCCATGCAGGACAGCACTGCGGCTGCTCAGTCCACAACTGAAAATATGTTTGCCAAATATGATCAGATAGACTGCATCGCTACACCTGGAGGCGAATATGCAAAAGGCGTTCTGGCATATACTCTTTCCGAAGCAAGCCCTGTTAAAGATCCGACGGCTATGTGCGTCGTAGCTACCGAGATGGATGCTGAACTTGCAAGCTATATCAGAGACGGCTACCTCTTCGGCTGCGTAATGAACGGTGGAGCCATTGAGGGAAACCTCCAGACACAGGTGGAGCAGATGGACAAGCTTCTCCATGATGAGCCGGTCGATCATTATTCTCCTGTTGATATGGCGATGATCACTGCTGAAAATCTCGACGAGACCGGTTATTGATTAACTGAAACCAAACCGGGTATCACCACGGTGGTACCCGGTTTTTCTACAGTGTGATGATATCGGGAGATAAATAATGGAAGAAAAAATCCTGGAAGTAAGAGAAATCACTAAAAGGTATCCCGGAGTGGTCGCTCTTGACAGACTGTCCTTTGATCTGATAAAGGGAGAAGTGCATGCCATAGTCGGAGAAAACGGAGCCGGCAAGTCCACCCTTATCAAGTGCCTGTGCGGAGCGGTGGTCCCTGAAGAGGGTACGATGACCATTGAAGGAAAGGACTATTCCGAGATGAACCCGGCGCTGTCCCGCAGTCTTGGGATAGAAGTCGTTTATCAGGAGCTTAACCTGATAGACGGACTGACCGTGGCGGAAAACGTCTGCTTTGGAGCAAAATACGGGAAACTGGTCAATTTCAAACTGCTCGAGGAAAAGACGAAAAAGGTCTTTGACGAACTGAACGTCAGCATAAATCCGCGGAAACTCGTTCTTGAGCTTTCAACTGCACAGCAGCAGCTGGTGGAGATCGCAAAATCGGTCTCGAAGGATGTTAAAATACTAATCCTCGATGAACCGACCGCTCCTCTGACAGAGGACGAGACAGAGATTCTGTTTTCGCTTATCGAAAAGCTGAAAGCTAAAGGTGTTTCCATCATTTATATATCACACAGGATGGATGAGATATTCCGCATTTCTGACAGAGTCACGGTAATGCGGGACGGGAAATACATTACTACGCTTATCACAAATGAAACCGACAGGAACGAACTGATAAGATACATGGTCGGCAGAGAGATCAGCGACGTTTTCCCACACTCAAGAAAAGCCCTTGATGAACCTATGCTCGAATTGAAAAATGTTTGCGGCAACGGTGATACGGATATATGCCTGCACGTCAATAAAGGGGAGATCGTAGGACTTGCCGGGCTGATCGGCGCAGGCAGAACAGAGCTTGCAAGGATGCTTTTTGGAGCAGACAGAATGAGATCGGGCGAGATCCTTCTGGAGGGGAAAAAGGCGGATATAAAGACCACCAAGGACGCCATCAGTCTGGGTATCGGACTTATCCCGGAGGACAGGAAAAGGCAGGGGGTACTCCTTCAGTATGGCATAGACTGGAACATTGCCCTGACGCATCTGCCGAGGATCTCAAAGCACCTGGTTGTAAACAGCAGGAAAGTTTCCGAGGAAGCGGATGAATATATCGAAAAGCTCAGTATAAAGACCCCCAAAAGGAACCAACTCGTCCAGTTCCTTTCGGGAGGAAACCAGCAGAAAGTGGTGCTTGCAAGAACGCTCGTGAATGATTCAAGGCTGCTGATATTTGACGAACCGACGCGAGGGATAGACGTAGGAGCCAAGGCGGAGATCTATAAGCTCCTGGACGATCTTGCCTGTCAGGGCAAAGCCATACTGATGATCAGCTCCGATATGGAGGAGCTGATTGGAATGTCCGACAGGATATATACTCTGTGTGAAGGCAGAGTTACCGGCGAACTCCGCAGAGAAGAGTTCGATCAGGAAAAGCTTCTGGCACTTATGTCTGCTGAATAAAGGAGAAGAAAAATGGGTAAATCAATCAGAAGAGCAGTTGAAAAATACTATTTGTTCATACTTTTGGCGCTATCGATATTGTTCTTTGCAATTGCGGCGCCGAGATTCTTCACAGTCCTGAATCTTACGAACATCCTTGTGCAGAATTCCTACCTGATCATTGCAACGATCGGCATTGCCATGATCATGATCTCGTCCGGAGCCGACCTTTCGGTCTCGTTCCAGATAGGTATTCTGAGCGTTCTGCTTGGAAAGCTCATGACAAAGGCATCCGTCCCGGTCATTCCGTCACTGCTGATAACGCTGGCGGTCGGCGCTCTTCTTGGCTCGGTAAACGGACTTTGCGCCATCAAGCTGAAGGTGCATCCGATGGTTGCCACCATGGCCACCATGACGATCTATCAGGGCATTGCATTCGTCTGGTCAAATTCCGAGACCTACTTCAACTTCCCGGCTGCATTCAAAAAAATTGGCCAGGGATACATCGGGCCGGTCCCGATCTGTGTGATCATTATGCTGGTGGCGGTGGCGATAGGTTATTTTATTCTGAACAAGACATATTTCGGGCGCTATGTTTATTCTATAGGAGGAAATGAGGAAGCAACGAGACTTGCCGGCGTAAACACAAAGAAGGTAAGACTTCTCATATTTCTTACGGCAGGCCTTTTCGTTGCAGTTTCAGCTATAGTCCTCACTTCACGAACGGGCAGTGCAAATGCTTCAATTGCTGCGGATGCTATGTTCAGCTGCTTTACAGCCTGCATCCTCGGCGGCATCTCATTTGCAGGCGGCGGCGGCAACATCCTCAGCGTTATAGTTAGCGTGCTCGTTATAGGCGTTATTGCCAACGGCATACAGATGATGGGCGGCACGATCTATACCCAGTATATAGTGAAAGGCGTGCTTCTTGTTGCAGCCATTGCATATGACAACTACCAGAAAGCCCTCAGAATGAAAGAGGACTGATAACAAAATAATAATGGCAATTTGAAACATTATCAGACAGGGAGAGAACAGAACATGGAAGAGAAAAGAAAAAAAGTAGTTGCTTTCACCGCGGGCAGACGCGGTGGCAACTGTGAAGTATATGTTAAGATCGCGCTGGAAGCGATCAGGGCAATGGGGATAGATGTTGAGATGATCCGCCTGCATGAGTGCGAACTGCATCCCTGCACGGACTGCCTCAGGGGAGGATGCTATGTTAAAGGTCCGGAAGGCTGCATCTGGAAGGACGACGGCCCCTGGCTCGCTGAGAAATTCATGGAGTCTGACGGATATATTCTTGCTGCCCCTGTATGGTCACTTTCTCCCTGTGGTATTGTAACAGACTTTAGAGACAGAGTGTTCGGGCCAAAGATGGATCTCGCAATGTGGGAGATAAACGGCGGCATGCCCGAATGGGCAAAGGGCAGAAAGAAAATGCGTCCGGGCGGACTTATCTCCGTTGGGGGAGCGCTGACAGAAAACTGGACTTCCCTTGGAATGGCGACACTATACACGACCACGTTTTCGGCGCAGACGAATGTGGTGGACAATATGAACGTATATCAGGTGGCCGACCCCGGCGAAGCGCTCATGCGTGAAGACTATATGCGCAGGGCGATGTATCTCGGGCAGAACGTCGGTCATGCGGTGCTCAATCCTCAGATAGACTGGGAAAGAAAATGGCTCGGTCCGGACGAGGGAGAGGCCTGCCCCGGATGCCATCGCAGCCTGATGATAGGAAAGCCTGGAAGGAACTTTGTAGAATGCGCGATATGCGGACGCAAGGCTTATATCAGTCTGGACAAGGATGGAAACATTCAGTACAGCTGGCCTGAGGACAACCGCGACAGGCTGACAATGATGGGCAAGTTCGATCATGCCAGGGAGATCGCCAGGCATACCGAGACGATCTACAATCCGCATGTGGATGAGATCCAGGATAAGCTGAAATACTACAGGCAGATGGAGGATTTCACAGTGAAGGCCCCATCGAGAACTAAGAAGAAAGACTGAATCAAAAAAAGACAGATGCCGCAGCCAGGGCTGCGGCATCCTGTATTAAGGAGAGTCCCTATTTACTGTTCCTCCACGATATTCTTTTTCCATTTACCCGAAAAATAGAAGACCAGGAATATGACGAATGGCGTATAACCGGCAAGCGCATCGCCGAGCCAGAAGCCTATGTGCTTCAAGCCAAATGCAAGGCCAAACAGAAGAGCCAAGCCTATCCTCATCACAACTGCATCCAATATGGCGCAGAGCAGATTTACGCGATAGTTGCCGGAACCGTTTATCAGAGCATTGGATGGAGTCCTCAAAGCAGCCCCGTAGAACAGAAGTACACCTATCGGGATATATGAAAGACCAATGGATATTACGTCAGGGTCGTTCGTGAAAATGTTGAAGAGCTGTGTCGGGAACAGCACCAGCACTGCTGACAGAACAGTTCCTATCGCAAGAGAAAGAATCATTACAGTCCTTATTATCTTTGGA
>JAIKVS010000168.1 GCA_024685535.1 Oscillospiraceae bacterium
CCCGGTGAAAAGGTCCCCATAGACGGAATCGTGATCGAAGGCGTAAGCACGCTGGACACCAGCGCCCTTACCGGAGAGAGCATTCCCCGGCAGGTCCAGCCAGATGATGAGGTGATAAGCGGCTGCATAAACATGGAAGGCCTGCTCCGCCTTCGTACAACGAAGGAGTTCGGAGAATCCACAGTTTCGAAGATACTGGATATGGTGGAGAACGCCACATCCAAAAAATCCCGGTCTGAAGCTTTTATATCGCGCTTTGCCCGTATATATACTCCGGCAGTGTGCCTTTGCGCGCTGGCACTGGCTGTCCTGCCGCCGCTGTTTTTCCTGATAAGAGGCCAGGCGCCCTCCTGGGGCGACTGGATATACCGTGCCCTAACGTTCCTCGTCATTTCCTGCCCCTGCGCTCTGGTCATCTCCATTCCGCTGAGCTTTTTTGCAGGAATAGGCGGTGCGAGCCGAGAAGGCGTGCTGGTGAAAGGATCCAACTATCTTGAGGCGCTCTCCAAGGCGCAGACAGTGGCTTTCGATAAAACGGGCACCATGACCAAGGGAGTTTTCGAGGTAAACGGCATACATCACAGCAGCATGGACAATGATAAGCTCCTCGAGCTTACTGCCCATGCCGAGATATTCTCCACTCATCCCATAGCCCAGAGCATCCGCAGGGCTTATCTTGAGGGAGCTCTTTTCCGGCAGGACGGAGAGCCTGTTGAAAAATCAGAGGATATCAGCGGACGCAGACTTGACAAAGAGCGCGTTACCAATGTTAAGGAGATAGGCGGCAACGGCATCACAGCGGAGGTGGACGGAAAGCAGATAGCCGTCGGCAATACGAAGCTTATGAACAGCCTCGGAGTTCAGTATATCGACTGCCATGAGGTAGGCACTATAGTCCACGTGGCGGTGGATGGAGAATATGCCGGCCATCTTCTCATATCCGACGTTATCAAGCCGACTGCGAAAGAGGCCATAAGAGCATTGCGCGCCGCGGGCGTCACCAAAACCGTGATGCTGACGGGCGATGCAAAAAATGTAGGCGAAGCAGTGGCCAAAGAGATAGGTATAGACGAAGTTCATGCCGAGCTTCTGCCCGGTGACAAAGTCGCGGCCGTTGAAGATCTGCTCTCAAGAAAACCGGAGCACTCGGTGCTCGCCTTCGTCGGCGACGGCATAAATGATGCTCCTGTACTTACCCGAGCAGATCTGGGAATAGCAATGGGCGCGCTCGGCTCCGATGCGGCAATAGAGGCTGCGGATGTGGTCCTGATGGACGATGATCCGAAGAAGATAGCTCTGGCTGTACGCATAGCCAAAAAATGCATGAGTATAGTCTATGAGAACATATGGTTTGCGATCGGCGTGAAGCTGATCTGCCTCGTTCTCGGTGCCCTGGGCATTGCCAATATGTGGCTGGCGATATTTGCTGACGTGGGCGTTATGGTGCTGGCAGTGCTGAACGCGATCCGCGCCCTGTTTACTAAGAACCTCAGGCTGGATTAATTAAAGGGGACTTTACTATGTCTGTTACAGATTATTATGACATACTGCTCAAGGGTCTCCCCGATGACCTGACTGTAGCGCAGCTCGTGCACGGCGTTTCGTGGACGGCGGCAGTACTCAGCGACGGCAGCACAGGCGTTGCCATGCATACTTCCGGTGAGACGGTGCCGAGAATTTTTCAAAACATGAACGGTCTGCCGCTGAAAGAGGCCGGAAAAGCCATGCTCTCATGGAACATGGAGGAAGCCAGTGAAGCTCTTGCGGCTGTTAACGCCTTCTACAACAGCAGAGCCGGCAGCTTCGCCGTTCCGGACGCGAAAACACTGGACGGCGTCGATCTGCAGGGCAGAACAGTGGGAATGGTCGGAAAAATGATAGGCCACGGCAATATGACGGAGGAGGATTTTGCCTGCGTCAAAAAGCTTTATGTGATGGACCGCGAGGAAAAGCCCGGCGCGCTGCCGGACAGCGCCAGCGAATACTATCTGCCGCAATGCGATCTTGTTATAATCACCGGAAGCGCCGCGATCAACAAGACCATGCCACGTCTTCTGGAGCTGAGCCGAAATGCGCAGGTGATACTGACAGGGCCGAGCGTCAGCTGCTGTCCGGAGCTGCTGACTCTGGGAATAAACCGGCTGCACGGGCGTTATATGACGCAGCCGGAGGAGATGCTAAAGGCTATCGTCGAAAAGCGAATGTCCGTGAACGGCTTTTCAGTCCCGTATCTCGTGGACGCCGAAATCTGAAGAACAACAGGGCAAAATAAAAGAACGGAGGCAGATGCCTCCGTTCTTTTGTTTTCTAATTCAGACGTCTATCCTGTGTCCGCAGCCGGTGCAGAACTTCTGACCTACGAGGATGGGCGTATCACAGTAGGGGCAGAAGCCGGTGACATTGGCTTTGGAATCGCTTACAGGCTCCGTTTTCACCTCACTGTAGACGGCCTCCTGCGCCTGTTTCTCATATACAGGCTCTTCAGGTGCATAATAGGGCTGCGCCGAGGCAGGAGCATAGACTCCCTTGGGATTCTCGCCGTACATGTTTGTTCCGGGTTCGCTGTCAGAGCATAGTTTCACAAGATACATTATATTGCCAACGATAGGCAGGAAATTCCAGAGCAGATACCAGCCGCTCTT
>JAIKVS010000174.1 GCA_024685535.1 Oscillospiraceae bacterium
TCAAAAGTAACCGGCGGACGCTACTCCGATATACTGATCGGCCGTGATTTCTCAACAATGGCAAAAACCGCCGGAGACACTGTGGCAAGGGAAAGCGGTTATTTGAGCGCGGGCACCATGGATCTTTTATATCTTGCGGTAAGGCTGGCTGTATGCGAACTTGCCATGCCGGAGGATGTTTCATGTCCTTTGATAATAGATGACGCGCTGGTAAATCTTGATGCTGTAAGATACGATCAGGCTATGGAGCTTTTGAGCAGCATCGCAAGAAACAGGCAGGTCATATTATTCACCTGCAGAAAGTGATATTGATTATGGATAAGAGAACAGACAAACAGAATTATTACCTTGATATCGCCGACTCGGTCCTTGAGAGAAGCACATGTCTCAGGAGAATGTACGGAGCTATAATTGTTAGAAATGATGAGATCATCTCGACAGGATACAACGGAGCTCCGAGAGGGAGAAAGAATTGCTCAGATATGGGTTCCTGCGCCAGAGAGGCACTGCATATCCCGTCAGGCGAACGTTATGAGCTGTGCAGGAGCGTTCATGCTGAAGCAAATGCCATTATTTCCGCCTCCAGAAGGGATATGATAGGCGCGACGGTCTATCTTGTCGGAAGAAACGCAAAGACGCACGAGCTCCTCCCTGATGCCATGTCCTGCTCCATGTGCAAGCGTCTTATAATTAATGCGGGGATAAAAGAGGTCGTTATCCGGACAGGCGAGAACAAATACATCACAGTTGATGTAAATGACTGGATAGAAAACGACGATTCTCTGTTTACATTATGAACAGAAACTATTCGAAGGAGCTTGAAAGAATAATACAGAGACAGGGAAGCGCCTTTCCGCGCCTGTTGCTTCATGCCTGCTGCGGCCCATGCTCCACATCTGTTCTGGAGTATCTCAGCCGTTATTTCGACATCTCGGTTTTATGGTACAACCCCAATATTTACCCGGAAGAGGAATTTGAAAAAAGATTCAGGACCCTGATCGAAGTCATTCAGAAGATGGGGCTTTCGGACAGAGTTCAGGTCCTTGCCGAGCCATGGAACAACAGTCAATATGAAATGCGGGTCAAGGGTCTCGAAAATGAGCCTGAAGGCGGGAAAAGATGTGAGCAGTGTTTCAGGCTCAGACTGCTTGAAGCCGGAAGGATAGCAAAAAAATACAATTTCGACTGTTTCTGCAGTACTCTTACCGTTTCAAGGCATAAAAACGCGGAGCTGATAAACAGCATCGGTGAGGAAGTATCAAAAGCTGTGGGAGTGCCCTGGCTGCCGTCGGATTTCAAGAAAAAAGACGGGGAAAACCGCTCTGTGGAGCTCTCGGAGAGCCTGGGGATATACAGACAGCTGTACTGCGGATGCAGATATTCGCTCTCAGCCCGAGAGGCCGGAGCTTCAGATAATAAGTGCGAGGATATATAAGGTATTATGTCGTCATCCAAAATTGCAGGCCGTATACTGATCTCAGTCCTGACAGCAATAATAATTGCTGTCACAGTGTTTATTGCGTACGGATACATTGTTTTTAACGGGCCTTCTCCGACCGCAAGAAATGAGTATACAGCAAAATACGGAGAAAAAACTGTATACGCTAGATTATTCGGAATACCGGCGCCGGTTGTTCCGGAAGAAACCGAGCTCCCCTCATACCCCGCAAAAGAAGCCGCCGCTGTAAAATCTCCGGAGACTGATACATCAGTCCAGGTCCTTAAAGATATCGGAGACGGAAAGATACAGGACCAGTACGGCCTCATCGATTATGACGGGGACGGAGTCGTTATAAAAAATGTTTCGGGGGAAGCCTATGAAGGCAAGATGATCGTAGTCTGGGATCCGAAACGCGTTATTCTCGGGAGCATAGATTTAAACCGCGGGGCGGGATATACTCTGCTTGAGTTCTGCGAGATGTATGACGCCATTGCAGGAATAAACGCCGGCGGCTTTACCGATAATATGGGCACGGGAAACGGCGGAACACCGTTCGGAATCGTAATAACAGACGGAAGCTATATGCAGGTCTCCGATGCTCCCTGGGAAAACTGCATAATAGATAAGGATGGAAATCTTAAGCTGGGATACTATACGATCGATGAAATGAAGTCGCTCGGTGCCAGATGGGGCGCAAGCTTCGGGCCGGCGCTCATCATCGACGGCCAGGTCAGTGAGATCGGGGTCAATTTCATGTCGGGGCTTTATGCCAGAAGCGTGATAGGCCAGCGCGACGACGGCGCAATTCTGCTCCTTGTTGTAGACGGCATTCAGGCACACAGCGCCGGATGCAGGGGCCGTGATATAATAGATATTATGAACGATTATCATGCTGTTTCAGCCTACAATCTCGACGGCGGAGCCTCCACATGTGCTGCGGCGTACGGAGAA
>JAIKVS010000075.1 GCA_024685535.1 Oscillospiraceae bacterium
GGTCATGGCGGAGGGAAAAACGTACTTCTGTATCGACATGAAGTCTTTTTACGCTTCCGTCGAGTGTGCGGAGAGAGGGCTTGATCCGTTTGAGACGTGCCTTGCCGTGGTGGATGCCAGCCGCGGCAAGAATGCCATCTGCCTGGCCATCTCTCCGAAGATGAAAGCCCTGGGCATCAAAAACCGCTGCCGGATTTCGGATATTCCGCCAAACGTGAAGTATATTGCGGCTCTGCCCCGCATGGCTTTATATATCGACTATGCCGCGGATATCTACGGCGTCTATCTGAAGTATGTTGCCCCGCAGGATATCCATGTGTATTCGATTGACGAATCATTTCTGGATGTGACGAGGTATCTGGAGCTGTACAGAACGGATGCGGTGAGCTTTGCAAAGTCCCTGATGCACGAGATCGAAAGGGGCTGCCATATCCCGTCCACTGCGGGGGTAGGCACGAATCTCTATCTGGCCAAGATCGCACTGGACATCACAGCAAAGCATGCGCCGGACCGTATAGGGGTTCTGACGGAGGAGTCATACCGCGAGACGCTGTGGGACTACCGCCCGATTACGGACTTCTGGATGATTGCCGGCGGCATGGCGAAGCGGCTGGAGCGATACGGCGTTTACGATATGCGCGGCATTACGCAGCTGCCGGAAAAGCTGCTGTACAGTATGTTCGGCATCAATGCAGAGTTGCTGATCGACCATGCCTGGGGCAGGGAGCCCTGCCTGATGGCCGACATCAAGCGGTATAAGAGCAAGTCAAAGTCGGTTTCCTTCTCGCAGATCCTGCCGAGGAACTACACGTTTGAGCAGGCGAGAACGGTGATGAAGGAGATGGCGCTCAACGGGGCGGCCGAGCTTATGAAGCGAAAGGTCATTGCGGCGAGGGTGAGCATTTTTGTGGGGTATTCGCTCGACGAGATCGAGCCTACAAAGGGCAGCACCGGCCTGGGGGTGACGACGGCTCTGGCGTCCTTCATCCTGGAGGCGGCCCTGCGGCTGTACGACAAAACGACGAACCGGTATTATTCCATCCGCCGGCTGGGCATCGGCTTTGAAGACGTGCACGATGAAATCTGCGAGGGCTACAGCCTGTTTGTGGATGAAAAGGCAGTGGACAAGGAGCGCCGGATGCAGAATACGGTGCTGGCGCTCAGACAGAAGTACGGAAAGAACGCGGTGCTCAACGGCGTCAATTACCTGGAAGAGGGCACACAGCGGGAGAGAAATGGCTTTATAGGAGGGCACAGGGCAGGCAATGACCAGACAGGACAGAGCAAAGATTTTTGCGCCGTTTGACGCGATGAAGGGCCTGCAGGAAGCCCTGCGGGAAAGGGAAGAGCGGCTTACCCGCTGTCCGCGGCGGGAAATCTGCGAGGAGGACACTGCGCGCAATTCCGCCGTTCTGCAGACGCTGAAGCGGGGCATGGAAGCGGAAGTCTTCTGCTGGAGCGGCTTTCACGATGTGGTAAAGCGCGGGAAGATCACCTATATCAGCCGGGCGTTCAACGGGTATCTGGAAGTGGACCATGAGCCGATAGAATTTGAGGATATTTACGATATTAAGGTCATCATATAAGAGGGGCAGCTATGTGTTATCGTTATCAGCTGGCGATGTCGCCGAAGCTGGAGCCGATTGCGGAGGCGGCAAAGCGTTCAAAACTGTATTACAACAATATCGGCCGGCTGGGCAAGCCCGTGCTGACGGAGGGGGAGATTTTCCCCAATTCCATCGTGCCGGTGCTGGCACCCAGCAAAAACGGAAAAAAGACGGCCTATCCCATGTGGTGGGGTTATACAGTGCAGGGCATTGGCAAGCCGCTGGTCAATGCCCGGTCAGAGACGGCTGCGGAGAAGGAGATCTTCCGGGAGAGCTGGGTAGGGCACCGCTGCGCGGTACCGGCTTCCTGGTATTTTGAGTGGGAGCATTTCAAAAGTCCGTCCGGAAGGATGAAGACAGGGGACAAGTATGCCATTATGCCGAAAGACACGGAACTGATGTACTTTTGCGGGCTGTACAGAATAGAGAATAACTATCCGCATTTTGTTATTCTGACTCAGCCGGCATGCGAGAGCATCGCCTTTATCCATGACAGGCAGCCCGTGATTATGACTGAAGATGCCGTCGACTGCTGGATAGACCCGAAGTTCAACCCGTATGTGGTTCTGAAGGAGTCGGTACTGGATTTGATGGCTGAAAAGGAGATCTGACAATGGGTATTATAGAAGCTGCGAAGCTGGCAGACAGGAGAATCGGCAGCAGGCAGGAATTGCTGGAGAGGGAACTGGAGATGCTGAGAATCATCTATGAGCATCATGCCATTTCGGAAGCGGAGTATCTGCGCAGCGTCAGCGTGCTGAGGAGAGAAAGGAATATGAGATGACGGTCAGGAAGCTTAAAGGTTCTCCGGGAAAGAAGGAAGAAGAGAAGGATGACTTTGGAGAACTGAAAGGCATGATTGCTTTCCCCTGCGGGTGCAAGGCAAAAGTGCTTATCTATGAGGGCTCGAAAGGAAAGATTTCGACGCAATGCCCGATCTGCGGGAAGTTCGCTTTGTTTTATCCGGAGAAGATGACCGCTGAAGTATCAGGGCCCGCATGTGGAGTATTTCTTCTTCATATTGCTCTATTGTTCTATATTCTCAACTCAATAAAAGACCTCCTGTGTAGTTTCATTATCCTACACAGGAGGTCTTTTCGCCTGTTGTCCATTTTTACTGGTTCGGTTCAATCGGAGCCCGGGTCTTCTGGAAAATGCAGGGGAGATTGAGATAGCCCTATAGACTGGAATTTGATGAAACTCCGATAGGCATCAGTTTTTCAAATAATCTTCAGCCCTTTTTAGAACTTCCCGATCCGATTCGAAAGACAGGGTTTCAACAGCGTCTTCTATAGAGAGCCATCGTATTTCTCTGACTTCTTCTTCCTGTACAGTACCATCCATACTGTCCGTATGAGCTAAAAAGAAAACCACTGTTTTCATACAACCCTCGTAACGACTATACTCTATGACTTCCCGAAATCCGTCTACGAACTTTACGGAGAGACCTGTTTCCTCAAAGATCTCGCGCTCAGCTGTCTGGTGCTCCGATTCGTTTTCCTCCACATGACCTTTGCAGATGGAGCAGTGCCCTTTTTGCATCAGTTCGATAAGGTATATTCGTCTCCCACGGCTTTCTGTGTAGATTACTGCACCACAGCTCTTTTCCTGTACCATATTTCACTTGTTTCCTTCATAATCTCCGTTTTGGCGGGATTATTTTACCATATTCTATCATCATGTCAATCAAACAAGAATTAAAGAAAGGATTTATTATGCGAAAATAGAAAATC
>JAIKVS010000184.1 GCA_024685535.1 Oscillospiraceae bacterium
ACTATGATTAAGGGCAGAGAATTCTATGTCGAAAATATTTTGGTAGAATAAATAAGAGAGGTGAGATTTTTGCAAAAAACTAAACTACCTGCAGTATTGACCACCTTTATCGTCTGCTTTGCGTTCTGGATAATCATTACCTGGTCTTTTGATGTCCAGGAACTTGCAGGCGGGGCGGTGGTGAGCCTCGCGGTTGCGCTGTTTTCCGCCAGGTTCTTTATACATGAAAACGCGTTCTGGTTCTTTAATCCCGCAAAATTCTTCAGCCTGCTCCTCTACTGCATAGTCATATTCCCCATAGAGCTTATTAAAGCAAATGTCGATGTGGCGAAGAGGTGTTTTACCGGCTGCAGAAATGTAAATCCCGGCATAGTGAAGATCCCGGTCGGACTTAAAAGCGAATACGGCCAATCCATGCTTGCCAACTCCATCACTCTTACCCCGGGGACCATTACCATGGAAGTGACCGAAGAGAATGAGCAGACATATTACTATGTTCATTGGATAGATGTGGCGGCGGAGAGCGGTGAGGCAGCCGGTGAAAAGATCAAGGGGACACTCGAAAAAGGGATAAGGAGGATATTCAAATGACTATGATAGAACTTATAGGCTTTGGTATATTCTTCATCTGCCTTGCGCTCTGTGCAATGATAAGGCTTGCCAAAGGGCCGACGCCCGCCGACAGAATGGTGGCGGGAGACGCAGCCGACAACCTTATATGCTGTGCTATGGTCCTCTTCTCGATATACAGCGGCAGAGGCATATATCTCGATATAGCGCTTGTTGGAGCGATGCTCGGCATTCTCGACACGATGCTTGTCGGACGTTACCTGGAAGGGAGGCTTTAATATGGCGATACGTATAGTTATAGATATCCTTATCGCCATTGGCGCGATATTTGCCCTTGCAGGGACGATAGGCATTCTTAAAATGCCCGATACCTATTGCCGTATGCAGGCAAGCACCTGCGTAGCCACCCTCGGGACGCTCTGCACGTCGATAGGCGGCATCCTCTATGCGGCAATTATCATGCATTCTGCTTCTGCAGCGGTAAAGATCGCCGTCATTGCGCTCATGATAATCCTGACAAACCCCTTGGGCGCCCATGCCATAGCCAAAGGCGCATACAGAAACGGCATTCGCCCCGAGAAGGAAATGACAGTCGATGATTACGGGAGGGATATGAAAGATGAGTAATATAATAGTTATTCTGAACGTCCTGACTGTTGTCGGGCTCTGCATTTCGGCAGTTTTGGCAGTGCATTTTGAAAAACTCCTCTCCTCCGTCATAGCGCTCGGAGTGACCGGACTGTTTGCCGCAGCCGAATTTCTGCTTCTGCACGCGCCTGATGTTGCCATATCCGAGGCGGCAGTCGGAGCGGTCCTTACACCGGTAATCTTCATCATTACCCTTAAGAAGATCAAGGGGAGGGATGACGAATGAAAAAATTTCTGACATGGTTCGCCATTATAACCATCCTGGCCGCAGGAATATTCTCAGCGGTTACAATGGCAGGTTTTCCGAGAACTTATGAAGGGCAGAACGCTCCGGTCTCGGTCTATGAGCTGCAGCAGGATCCTTCCTCCTATGACGACTCTTCCGTTGACGGAGCAGCCGGTGCGATCGTCCAGCAGAACCTGGAGAAGACCCATGCGGTCAATGACGTGACCTCGATAGTCTTCGATTTCCGTGGCTATGATACAATGGGCGAGGCGTTCATACTCATTACGGCAGTCGCGGGTACGATAGTTATCCTTGCTTCCGGGAAAAAGAAGGAAGAAAAAACTGCAGACGAGGAGGTAAAAAGCTGATGAAAGACGGAATTAAAGTCAAAAACATCGTCCCGAAATGCGGTGCGGATTTCCTGATCCCGTTTGCAGCAGTCTATGCCTTCTATATAATTCTCCACGGGCATTTAAGCCCCGGCGGCGGATTCCAGGGCGGCGTATTGATGTGTTCTGCCGTCATCCTGCTTTTCCTGGGCTACGGATACAAGAACACCCAAAAGGCACTGAGCTTCAACCTTCTGCATAAAACAGAGGCTTTGGCTTCAATAATCTATGTCTGTCTCGCGATGGCAGGTGTTGTATATGCAGGCCAGTTCTGTGAAAATGTATTCGCAAACTTCGGTAATATCGGCGATCTCATCTCCACAGGAACGATCTTCTATATGAACTCTGCAGTCGGGATGAAAGTTCTTACAGGCATCGGGGTTCTTATTCTGACGATGCTGTCTGCTCTGATGCTCGACGATGAAAAGGAGGGGGAATAATATGATACTTTTTAACTACATCGCGTCCTTCTTCCTCATAGTCCTCGGATTTTACTGCATAGTAACGAAATACAAT
This sequence comes from Oscillospiraceae bacterium, assembly GCA_024685535.1. Lineage (GTDB taxonomy): Bacteria > Bacillota > Clostridia > Oscillospirales > Oscillospiraceae > Limivicinus. Next base: position 2,350 of record JAIKVS010000184.1, read on the forward strand.
GCGGTAAAGACCGTCATCGGACTTTCGATTGCCGATTACGGCGTGAATCTTCTGATTATCTCCATCGGTTTCAATCCTGGCGGCACGGCACCGATCTACACATGGGGCGAACTTAATCCATCAAGTTTCTTTGTAGATCCGATTCCCCAGGCTCTGACGCTTACTTCCATCGTTATCGGAGCCTGTACAACAGCGATGTCCCTGGCACTCGTCATCAAGCTCAAGGAGAGCTACGGGACGCTTGACACGCGCGAGATAAGGAGGCTGAACGGATGACAAACCTTCTTTCCTACACACACTTCCCCGTATACTCCATAATGGTCCTGTTTCTGGGGGCTTTTCTGGTAGTAATCGCAGGAAAAAGCAAGGCGTTGAGGCATATATTTGCGATATGCGCCGTTACGGTATCTCTTGCCTGTCTGATCGCGCTCATAAAGCCGGTCATGATAGACGGTGAAGTGATAGCCTACTGGATGGGCGCGAGAGAACCAGCCGGAGGCTATGCCATCGGCATTGCGCTTGAAGTTGACGCGCTGAGCCTGTTCTTCGGCCTGCTCATAGCCACTGCGGTTTTTGTATCCTGCTGCTACTCGATCACATATATGCGTTTCGATGAGAACGTAAGCCAGTACTACACTCTGTTCCTGATGCTCTCCGGCGGAGTTATAGGTCTTGTGCTCTCGGGCGACCTCTTCAACATGTTCATCATGGTTGAGATCCTGACCTTTGCGGCAGTTGCTCTGACTGCTTTCAGGAACAAGGCTCACGGTGCGCTTGAGGCTGCGTTCAAATATCTGGTGGTCGGATGCATAGGTTCCACATGTATTCTGGCCGGTACGATTATGCTCTATGCCCAGGCACGTACACTGAACTTTGCACAGCTGAGCGCATTTATCCCCGGCAATTTCAATACTGCAACGATTATTGCCTTTGCGCTGCTCTATATAGGCTTTTCCACAAAAGCCTTCATCGTCCCCTTCCACCCGCTGGCAGCGGATGCCCACGGCGCGGCACCGGCTTCGATTTCCGTACTTATATCCGGCGTCCTGACGAAATCCGGTATCTACGGCATAATAAGACTCACATATTTCCTGTTCCAGAGCATGGCGCTTGGCAAGATGCAGTTCCTCCTTGTATTTATAGGTTCCGTAAGTATGTTCGTCTGTGTCACGATGGCCCTTGCCCAGCACGATTTCAAAAGGCTTCTCGCTTTCCACTCGATCTCCCAGATCGGTTATGTACTGACAGCCTGCGGCCTCTGCACGGCTCTCGGAATTTCGGCGGGCCTTTATCACGCAATGAACCACACTCTGTTCAAAGGCCTCCTGTTCCTTGCGGCCGGCGCGGTGCTTCAGCAGACGGGGACCACGGACCTGAACAAGCTCGGCGGGCTTTCCAAGAGGATGCCTCACACGACAGTCCTGTTCCTGATAGGCGCTTTTTCGATCAGCGGTATACCTCCGTTCAACGGCTTTGCCTCCAAGTGGATGGTCTATCAGGCGACATACCAGAAGGCGGTCGAGAGCGGAAACATAGGCTTCCTGTTTGCGACGATAATCGCGCTCATTACATCTGTTCTGACGCTCGCTTCTTTTGTAAAAGTAAGCCAGTCGGTGTTCTTCGGGCAGCTGCCGGAGGAATACAAGGATGTTAAGGAAGTTCCCTTCGGGATGCGTTTCGCGATGGGTATCTTTGCAGTGCTCTGTATCGTAACAGGGCTTTTCAGAGAGCTTGTAACACATTACCTCACAGAGCCGGCAGCGCGAGCAGTCTTTGATGTCGGCAAATATATAAACAGCATGCTAGGTGATGGCTATGCGTCA
>JAIKVS010000185.1 GCA_024685535.1 Oscillospiraceae bacterium
TGTGAACAGCAGAGCAAGGATGATGCATGCCATTTATAGTGAGAATTAACCCTCGCCTGTGGAATGGAAAGATCTGAGCCATTTCCTCAGACAGTCCAATATCGCCGCAGCGGATCATCTCAAAGTTAAAGCAAGATATCTGTTTGATAATGAAAACATGACTGAGCTTACGGAGGATGACTGCCGCCGGGCATATGAGCGTTTCAAGGAGATCTATGAGGAGAAGGCAGATGTCCTTCAGGAGATGGAACACAGACGCTGGCTCCGTTTCCATCTGATGTTTAACTGGGCATATGATCCTGTCAGGAATAATGGGCTCCGGCTTCATCCACTAATGCTTCCGTATGATGATCTCTCACCTTCAGAGAAGCGTAAGGATTCATATGCATGGGAAATATTCGGAAGACTTTGAAAAAGGATCGATAATAATAAAATATACAGAAACAATATCAGAAAGGGAAAATGCGATGAAAAAGATACTCAGAGTTTCAGCGTTAGTACTTTGCTTTGTGATGGTCTTCTCAATGTTCCCCGTGCAGGCGGATGCTGCCAGCAACAGCTACAGTCCGCGTTCATCTACAAAAGTGCTGCTTGAGTTTCCAAGTTCCGGAACACTTCTCTCGGAACCGCTTCATGCAAAAGTCAGCGGCGATCAGAAAAACGGCAGCATCTATTATGTACCGAAGCCGGACACAGGCAACGGCAATCTCGGCATGGTCAAAAAAGGCACAAATGTTACGGTTTTTGCAGAAGATAACGGGTACTATTTCTTTATGACCAATTCCGGTCGCATGGGCTGGAACAAGATTGAATACTTTACAGAGCCGGAAGAGTATACAGACTATTATCTTCCCGGAGATTCAGGCCTGACAACGAGTGACCTTGATGATGTTAAAGATTTCCTGCGCAGCAATGAAAGAGCAGGCGGTAGCAATAAGTTTTATCCTGCAAAGCCTGTTGTTATAGTTAAAAAAGGCGAATCTGTTAAGCTTACCATATACGCTGATTACAGAAAAAACAGCACTGTTAATGCAGCCTGGAACAACTATTACCATTCTTTGTCATGGGGCAGAGGCAGTGCCGGAAAAGGATCTGTAACCATTAAAGGAAAGAATATAGGCTCTGATACGATAGATTTTACGAACTATTACACAGACAGATACTTCGAAGTGCTCGTAATTGTCGTAGAATAGAGTATATAGATTTAGAATAAAAAAAGACCGGAGATTCACATCTCTGGTCTTTTTTTAATGTATTCAGTTTGCTTTCGTTTCACAGTATAAGCAGCGGTATATTCTGTTTTTCCTGTCTGTCAGCTTAAAAACATGCTTCAGTTCCTGCTCTGTCGAGGTAATGCATCTGGGATTCTTGCAAAAGAGCACATTCACCAGTTTTTCAGGCAGTTCCAGCTTCTTTTTTTCTATAGTGACACCGTCACGAATGCGGTTTACTGTAGCTCCCGGGTCAACATATCCTATAACATCCAGATTGATGGGGATGTCGGCATCGATCTTAATTATGTCTTTTCTCCCCAGCTTGGGACTGTTCACATTCTTTATTATCGCAACAGAGCAGTCAAGCGATTCCAACCCCAGCAGGTCATAGAGTTTCATCCCGAGTCCGGCTGTAATGTGGTCTATAACAATACCGTTTTTTATAGCATCAATATTCACAGTTTTCCGGCCTCCTTCAGAAGTTTGAGTATGAGCGCCATACGCATGTATTTCCCGTAGAGCACCTGCTTGAAATAACATGCTCTGGGATCGCTGTCTATTTCCACACTGATCTCGTTCACACGCGGCAGAGGATGGAGGATGCTGAGGTCGCTCTTTGCATTATTCAGCTTATCCGGAGTAAGAATATAGCTGTCTTTGAGCCGAAGATAATCCTCTTCATTGAAAAACCGTTCCCGCTGGACCCGCGTCATATAAAGCACGTCAAGATCAGGCATTACGGATTCGAGATCTGAGGTCTGCACATAGGGGATGTCGTGTTCCTTAAGAATATCCTTTTTTACATAGCTGGGAAGTTTAAGTTCCTCAGGTGAGATCAGAACAACCTTTATTCCTTCGTAACGTGAAAGAGCATTGATAAGAGAGTGAACAGTACGGCCGAACTTCAAATCGCCGCAGAATCCCACAGTCATGTTGCTCAATCTGCCTTTCTCCCTGTGTATTGTCAGCAGATCTGCAAGAGTCTGAGTGGGGTGGTTATGGCCTCCGTCACCTGCATTTATCACGGGTATACTGGCATTCATCGCAGCAACCAGCGGAGCACCTTCCTTGGGATGCCGCATAGCTATGATGTCAGCATAGCAGGAGATCACTTTTGCTGTATCCGCGACGCTCTCACCCTTTGCTGCAGATGAGCTCTGAGCCTCTGAAAAGCCGATCACATTGCCGCCCAGCTCGTACATTGCAGCTTCAAAGCTGAGTCTTGTGCGTGTTGACGGTTCGAAAAACAAAGTCGCGAGTTTTTTCCCTTTGCAGCGTTCGCTGTAGGCTTCTGGATGGTCAATAATGTCGTTCGCTGTGTCTATAAGTTCCTGCAGTTCTTCAACGGAGAAATCCAGAATATCTATCAGGTGTTTCATTATGCACCTCCGCTGATCCAGCTTTCATCCGACGGATCATCACGGAAAGCAATAAGCCTTCTCACGTCTTCAGCTCGGATATAGCCCTGTTCAGCAGCCACTTCAGCGATCACATCGAAATCAGTAAGGGAATAGTTTATCACGTTCGCGGCAGCAAGCCTCTCCAGACCTTTTCTCATCTCGTAAGTGAATATGCTTACTATGCCCAGTACTTCGGCTCCTGCTTCCCGCAGGACATCCACAACTTCAAGCACACTGCCGCCGGTGGAGATCAGATCCTCCACTACCACTACCTTCTGACCGGCTTCAAGGCGTCCCTCTATCTGGTTTTTCCTGCCATGATCCTTTGCCCCGGAGCGAACATAACCCATAGGCATATCAAGCAGATATGCAGTTATAGCCGCATGGGCGATGCCTGCCGTGGAAGTTCCCATGAGTATCTCCGCATCAGGGAAATACTCGCGGATCAGAGAAGCCAGCCCGGTTTCAACGTCTTTACGTACATCAGGTGAGCTGAGAGTCAGGCGGTTATCACAGTATACAGGGCTTTTTATGCCGCTTGCCCATGTGAAAGGCTCATCCGGACGGAAAAAAACGGCTCCGATGCTGAGCAGATCCTTTGCAATAAGTCTTTTCATTCCACAAACTCCTTTACGCATCTTAGATAAGCAGCTACGGGATCGGCAGCCTTAGTGATCGGACGGCCGACAACTATATAATCTGATCCGAGTTCACGCGCTTTTGCAGGTGTAGTAACACGTTTCTGATCTCCGGCCTCACTGTCTGCAAAGCGTACGCCTGGCGTAACGGTCAGAAAACCAGCACCGCATTTATCATGGATCAGTCCGGCTTCCAGCGGAGAGCATACGATACCGTCCAATCCAACTGCAGCGGCATTTTTTGCATAGTGTAAAACCACCTCATCCAACGGCCTGTCGATCAACAATTCATCATGCATGGCGGCCTCGTCAGTGCTTGTAAGCTGAGTGACCGCAATCAACAGAGGGCGCGAACCATCCGTACGTGTAAGCCCTTCGAGTGCTGCGCGCATCATCGCACCGGTACCGGCGGCATGTAAATTAACTATATCAGCGCCCAGCTGCGTAAGCACATGCATTGCTTTTTTTACAGTGTTTGGTATGTCGTGTAGCTTAAGGTCTAGAAATATTTTATGGCCTCGTGCCTTGATGTCACGAACTATCTGCGGCCCTTCAGCGTAGAAAAGTTCCATCCCTATTTTAACAAATGGCTTTTTTTCGGTGAAGAGATCAAGAAAAGCGAAAGTCTCGGAAGCGCTGGAAAAATCACATGCGATTATAACGTCCTTGCCCATTAACGGGATCCTCCTGTTAAATTGGAAATGTTTTCTATACCGTAGTGATCCAACCGTGCCGGCAGTTCACTGATTATATCCCTGCAAATAAAGGGGTCAACTAGATTGGCTGCACCTATCTGGACAGCAGTTGCACCTGCGGTCATCATTTCAATTACATCGTCAGCACACGATACTCCGCCAAGACCTATCACAGGGATCCTGACTGCGTGAGATACCTGCCAGACCATGCGCAGAGCTATCGGAAATACAGCCGGCCCGGAAAGGCCACCTGTAATGTTGGCTAGAACGGGTCTGCGCGTTTTAAGGTCAAAACGCATCCCAAGCAGAGTGTTTATAAGACTGATCGCATCAGCCCCTGCATCTTCACAGGCCTGGGCAATGCTGACTATGTCGGTCACATTTGGAGATAGCTTCATGATAATGGGTTTGGTGGTCACAGCCTTCACAGCGCGGGTAATTTCTGCTGCAGTTTCAGGGTCTGTGCCGAAACTCATCCCACCGCCGTGAACATTAGGGCAGCTGATGTTTACTTCAAGCCAGCCAACCTGATTTTGAGCATCAAGCAGGCGGCATACCTCCGCATACTCTTCTGCGGAAAAGCCGCTTATATTAGCAATTACAGGCTTGCGGAAACATTTTGCCAGTTTGGGAAGTTCCTCCCGGATAACTGCTTCCACGCCGGGGTTCTGCAGACCGACGGCATTGAGCATGCCGGCTTTTGCTTCGGCAATACGCGGCAGCGGGTTGCCGTGCCGGGGCTGTAGCGTTGTCCCCTTGAATGAGAAAGTACCAAGACAGTTGATGTCATAGAACTCAGCAAATTCATAGCCATAGCCGAATGTGCCGGAGGCGGGGATAACGGGATTGTCCAGCTCGATTCCGCAAAGATCAACACTCAGTCTTCCCATATGATCTCCTCCCGGTCCAGCACGGGACCTTCTTTGCAGATCC
>JAIKVS010000010.1 GCA_024685535.1 Oscillospiraceae bacterium
CTATGCTCGTTACAACGCCTATAGGAAGTTCTATCGGATCGAGGAGGATCCTTGCGGCAAGATCTGAGAGCATAAGGAACACGGCGCCCGCAAAAATGGATGCCGGCAGGAGCTTTTTATGGTTCGGTCCGGTGATCAGCCTCACCATATGAGGCGTCACAAGCCCGACAAAGGCTATCGTTCCGCCTATCGATACACATACTCCTATTATTACCGATACAGTTATCAGCACCGTCAGCTTTGTCTTCCTTATATCAACGCCTATGCTCCCGGCATTCTCCTCACCCACGGCAAAGGCATTCAGCTCGCGGCTGAGACTCAGCAGGATGAAACTTCCGGCGGCAAGCGCGCAGAAGAGCACCGCGGCGTTTGTCATGGTGGAGCTCTGCAGGCTGCCCATTGTCCAGAACGTGATGCTGCGGATCTTTTCAGAGGAAAAAGTGATGATAACGTTCATCACGCTTGAGACGAACATTGAGAAAATAACGCCGACCAGGATTATGGTGTTTGTGGCAAGCGAGCCGTCAAGCCTGTATGCAAGGCCGAGGATAAGCAGCAGCGAGCCAAAAGCGAAGAGCACCGCCATCACCATCGTGCCTGCAAAGGGGAGCCCCGGAAATGATATGCCGAATGCAATGGCTATAACTGCCCCAAGCGACGCTCCGGACGAAACGCCGAGAGTGGAGCCGTCAGCAAGGGGGTTTTTCAGCAGTCCCTGCATTGCGGCTCCCGCGATGGAAAGAGCGGCGCCGGTGAGAGCCACGCACAATACCCTCGGGATACGCACAGTCAGTATTATAGCACTGTATGTGCCGCTTTCCTGAGGAAGCCCCGCCAGTGCCGTGCGTATGACTTTGATCGTGGTCCCCAGCGGGATATTAACGCTCCCTGCACAAACGCAAAGGCAGAAGACCGCTGCGGTTACAGCGGCGAACAGCAGATATTCACTTATCCTGAAGCTCTCACGTCTTCTGCCCATGAAATTCCCCCTGTAAGAGTATGAGGGAACGGAAATGTTCCCTCATACTTTGCTGTTATGATCAGGCTGCGTTATCCAGCGCTGAGTATTCCGCAACGAAATCGTTGAGCTTAACAGTTCCGTCGGCAAGCCGAGGACCTGGTCTGGTGAGCTCATTGTCCTGCAGATTAAGAATGGCTTTGTTCTTCACAGCAGTCACATTCTCCCAACCGGGACGGGAGAGGATCTCTTCGACCGGGGTGGGCCCTTCTCCATAGTACATGGTTATAGTTACTATGTAATCAGGATCTCTTTCAAGGACCTGCTCCTCGGAGATCTCGGCCCATCCGTCCACGTCGCCGAAGCAGTTTTTAAGTCCTGCGAGCGCAGCGACCTCATCCATGAATGTGCCCTTGCCGGCGGTCCACAGGCCCCACTGCAGCGGAGAAACTTCAAAATATACTGTCTGTTCCCCGTTGCCGGCGGGTTTCGCACTTATGTCGTCGAACACTTTTTTCATGCCCTTAACGATCAGATCCGCTTCCTTGCTTTTACCGGTCAGGGTACCGATAAGGCCGATGGATTCATAAACGCCGCTGATGTCGGTTGCGAGAGTCACGGCCACGGGGATGCCGGCCTCCTCCAGTTTGCTTACGTCCTCGGGGGATTGATCCATGCTGTTCATTATGACCAGGTCGGGCTCAAGAGCGATGATCTGTTCCACGTTGGTCTGGTAACCTGAATTTACCACGGTCACATCAGCCGCTTCGGCAGGCCAGTCGCAGTATTCGCCTTTTCCGACAACAGTGTCGCCTGCACCTAAGGCATAGAGGATCTCACATTCTGCTGCGGTGAGGACGACGATCTTCTTTGCGGGAGCCGCCAGAGAGACCTCTCTGCCCATCATGTCAGTGACGGTCAGTGGGCCTTTGGAGCCTTTGGCTCCGCATCCGGTGAAGAGCGTCAGCAGCAAAGCTGCCATGATCACCAGAGTGATAAGTCTTTTTCTTTCTTTCATTTTTTCTCCTTCTTTTTTGACGGATGAAAAAACCGCGCAGTCACACAAGGCCGCACGGATCATCCGTCTTCGACTACAGTGACAGTATAGTCCGGGTACAACTCTCAGCGTATCTGACTTATCCTGCTTCAGCAGGCATCACAGTGGCCGTCCCGTGGGGATTCGCACCCCGTTCCGC
>JAIKVS010000019.1 GCA_024685535.1 Oscillospiraceae bacterium
TGAATTCCGGGGGACTGTTTGTTGCCAGCATCAGGGATTATGACCTCATGCTTAAGGAAAGACCGTCATATTCTGCTCCGTATGTCCACAAAACGGATAAAGGGCAGAGAGTCCTGTTTCAGACATGGGACTGGATGGGGGATAACTACAGATTCATCCAGTATATAATAGATGATGAGGAAACAACGGAAATCAGCCGGTTTGAATGTGAATACAGAGCTGTAAAGAGAGAAGAATTAACAAAACTGCTCAGGGAAAACGGATTTGGAGATGTTAGATGGTCATTCCCGGAGGAAAGCGGTTTCTATCAGCCGGTTGTAACTGCGGTAAAGTGACATATTCCTGATAGAAGATAAAAAGGGCAATATGATCGATGAAGATAGATAAAGTGATCACCGGGAGTTTTACAATGGAGTACTTCCGCTTCGGAGAAGGAGAGAAAACTCTTGTCATTCTTCCGGGACTGAGCATACAGAGCGTTATGAGCGCTGCGGATGCAGTAGCTTCAGCCTACGCCTCGATTGCCGGGCAATACACGATCTATGTATTCGACAGACGTTCTGATCTTCCTCAGCGCTATACGGTGAGGGACATGGCGCGGGATACAGCTGAGGCTTTCAGGGCGCTCGGACTGAGGAAAGTCTGCCTCTTCGGAGCCTCACAGGGTGGGATGATCGCTCAGGTGATAGCTGTTGAACATCCGGAACTTGTGAGCAGAATGGTGCTGGGTTCAAGCTCCGCGCACGTCAGACCGGAGCAGTATGCGGTGCTGGAGAAATGGATAAGGCTTGCAAAAGCCGGGGACAGGGAAGGACTCTATCTTGATTTCGGGAGGGAGATATATCCGCCTGAAGTATTCGAAAGCAGCCGTGACACTTTGACAGAGGCTGCAAAGACTGTGACTGAGCGGGATCTTGAACGCTTCGTGATTCTCGCGGAGGGCACGAAGGACTTCAATATTGCTGATGAGTTGGACAGGATACAGTGCCCGGTATTGGCGATAGGCGTGTTCGAGGATAAAGTGCTGGACTCTGACGCTACTATGGAGATAGCCGAGAAGCTGGATGTACACCCGGATTTCAGACTCTATATGTATATCGGATTCGGCCATGCTGCTTTTGACACTGCACCTGATTACAGGGAGCGGATACTGCGATTTCTGGAAAGTTGAATAAATTGCTTTATTTATCTGGTGCCATGTGTCAACATATTATATTATGTAAACATGTTAACGGTGAAGAAAGAGAGGAATGAAAATGAAAAAGATCCTGTCCCTGCTCCTTGTGCTTGTTGTGCTCACAGCGCTTGCGGCATGCGGCAAGGCAGCTCCTGAGGAGAACAAAGAATGGACCCGCAGCGGCTATTTTGAGGATGAGCACGGATATATGCTCTCCGTAACCTGGATGGACCTCGGTGACGAGGCTGGCTGGTATGCGGGATTCATGTATGGTCCCGATCCTATCGGGGATTCCTATGGCGGTATGGTGAAACAGGAGGGCAGCTCACTGAAAGGCGAGCTTGCTTCCGGAGGTAACATGATAGATGTCGTCGTTACCATAAGCGAAGAAGGCGAAGACGGACTTCTCCTCGTTGTGGAAAACGGTGCCACCTGCCACTTCAAGCTTATGGAGCTTCAGGAAGCACCGATAGGCGTGAGCATCAACACAGAAGGCTACGGATTCTTCACAGCTCTGACTGACGGCGATACATATGAGACTCCGGATGACTATTCGACGACTTCTGCGATCCTCAGCCTGTACGAGCCTACGACTTACATGCTCTCTGCAAAGGGCGGAGAAGACTGGGTGTTTGTAAAGTGGACAAAGAACGGTGAATTTCTCTCCGCTGAACCGGATATCACAGTTGAGTTTGATGAAAGCGCGGACTTTATCGCAGTGTTCGAGTTCCCGGCGGAACCTGCCGTAGATCTCGGCAGCTCGGAGCTCTATACCGAAGATGAACTCAAAGCCGCTGTTGAAAAGATAAGAGTTCAGTTTGAAGAGTTTGAAGGTTGTGAGCTTTTCGATATCCGCTATGCCGGTGATGAGGCTAATAACGAGGAGAATATCAGGTGGATGAATGACCTTGCCCCCGGAAAAGGTCTTGAAGCCAACTTCACACAGGTGGCTGAATTCCTCAGTGATTTCCATTCGCCCGTTGAAGAGACCGGAGCTTGGAACCCTGATACTGATTATCTGGATTGGCAGTGGTGGCTTGCCCGCAGCGAAGGCGGTGACTGGGAGATACTCACCTGGGGATATTAAAATAATTGCTGCAGAATCTGAAAAACATATGACGTGAAAAGAGAGGCAGACACATTTGTCTGTCTCTCTTTATATTATATCTTTTTATACTGTATATCTATTTATACTGTTTTATGCGGTCCTGCCGTGCTGTACCCTCCGAAGCAGCGGCAGCAGTATGCCGCCGGCGATGTTGCCCAGCGTTATCACAAGGATCACGGCAGCAGCCTTCGGACTCCAGCCCCCCAGCCAGAAATAGAACATGTCCGCTACACAGTGTTCTGTTCCGCAGAGGATGAACGCCATGACACCGAAAACTAGAGAAAGGTATTTGCCGAGTTCATGAGGGTTGTTTCTGAAACCTTCCACGGCAATATATATGAAAATGTTGCAAAGCACGCCAAGGGCGAAAAGACTGAGGAAGCCGTCACCTGTTTTCACTACGCACAGCTGAGCGGCCTTTTCCTGCAGAGCGGGAGCGCTGCGGCTGAGTGAGACGAGCAGAGCTGTTAATCCGGTACCTGCAAGATTCCCGAACCAGATAACAGGCAGTGATGCAAGATATTTTATGTCGTTATCGAACGCATAGCAGACTTTTCCGGTGAATAGATTCAGCCCGAAGGTACACACGGTAAAAAGGCCTACAGTGAATACAAAGGCGCCGATCACCTTGTTATCCAAAGAGAGAAATGCCAGGCCTCCGAGACCTATGCACAGTCCGGCAAGCACTGCTCCGGTGAAAGTCTTTAAGATGGTGTTTTTCACACGTACCCCTCCGCACAGTTGTTTTTTTGATTCTATCACACATCGTCGGTATCAGCAATTGCAGAGGAGTGGGAAAATGCATTGGTTCTTGTCCTCTGTTTAATTAGCAGCGAAGAGTTTTTTGTTGCCTGCTTCGGCGGCGGATAGTATAATAATTGCATAGAATAGAGTTTTTTCGCGTTTTGAGGTGGAATCATGGTTGAAAAGTACTGGAACAAAGGCGCGTTCATGACGGATTTGAATGAGATGATCATTGCCGATGAACGCTGTCTGGATCAGATAGAGGATCCTGTCATTAGGGAAAGCGTCAGAGAGCAGCTCGAAGTGAAAATGCCGGTTCACCCCGACAAAGTCCTTTTAAAGATCGAATGTGTGGGTGTATGCGGGTCAGACGTACATTACTTTCATGAAGGCCGGTGCGGAACGTTTTTCCTCGATAAACAGCGTGACATACCGTATATGCTCGGGCATGAGGCGGCAGGAGTTGTCGTTGAGGTTGGAGCTAATGTAAAGAACCTGAAGGCAGGGGACAGGGTCTGCTGCGAACCTGGGAAGGCATGCGGTAAATGTGAGATGTGCAGGTCTGGAAAGTATAACCTGTGCAGGGATGTGGTTTTCTGGGCAACGCCGCCTGTGCATGGCTGTTACATGAGATATGTAGAGTTCTATGCGGACCTCTGCTTTAAGATCCCTGATTCTATGAGCATAGAGGCCGGAGCAATGATAGAGCCTTTTGCTACTGCAATGTTTGCTGCGCAGACTGCCGAAGTCAGTGAAGGTGATACGGTGCTTGTTATGGGTAGCGGCTGCATTGGCCTGATGACACTGCTTGCCTGCAGACACAAAGGCGCAGAAAAAGTGATCCTTTGCGACCTTGAGGATAACCGGCTTGAAAAAGCTAAGCAACTTGGCGCAACGGCTGTGATAAACAACGGAAAATGTACTGAGCATGAATTCTACGATGAGGTGAGAAGACTGACTGACGGTGGACCGCGTGTGGTCATAGAGGCTATAGGCAATGCCGTTACCATCCGGCAGGCCGGCGAGCTTGCAAGACGAGGTGGAGTCGTGGTTCTGCTTGGCATGCCGCCTGAGGATGTGATCCCCTTCAATATAAATGCCGTTATGGACAATGAGGTACAGATACGGCCGATTTTCCGCTACAGGTATATCTTCCCGGAATGCATCGATGCCGCGGCTGACGACTGCCCCATTGACAGGGTGATCTCTGATTTCTATGAACTCGACGATATACAGTCGGCCTTTAACGATTCCATCTCAAGGAAAAACGAGGTCGTAAAAGCTGCGATCCGCATAGACTGAAAGAGAAAGGGCGTGTTTTAATTGTTTTTTCTTATCCCTCTGTGCCTGATGCTTGCCGGAGTCTTCTTATGGCGGGAAAGCATGAAAAATTATGGTCAGGCTGTCTGTCTTAAATGCCTGGCATCATTGTGTTTTGTCATCCTCGGAGTGCTCTGCAGTCCCGGCACGCATACAGCGCGGCTGATAGTGGTCGGCCTTGTGCTGGGCTGTATAGCCGATGTGCTGCTCAACCTGAGATATGTGTTCACAAAGAAAGGCCAGCTGGTTTTCCTCGTGGGGATACTGATCTTCCTCAGCGGACATATCCTTTATCTTGCAGCAGTGCTTCATATGTGCTCAAACAGGATGATCTGCATCGTCGTCGGTATTGCCCTTACGGCATTGCTCATGATATGGATATTCAGAAGGATCACTGCAAAGCCGGCATTCAAGATATTCGGAGTGTTTTATATCGGTGCCATAATGCTGCTTAACTGCATCGCCTTGGGAAACCTCATTTCCTCGCCTTCGGCTTTTACGGCCGTTTTTGCGACGGGAGCGGTGTTTTTCCTGATCAGCGACATCGTTCTCATACTTAACACCTTCGGCGCCAGAACCAGGCAGAGCCTTCGCATTACCAACATCGGCCTTTATTACATAGGACAGCTGCTCATCGCAGTCAGCCTGTTGTTTTTGAAGTAATAGAGATTAATTGCACAGATAGCATAGGAGAAGTAATGAATACAAAGTATACTGATGAAAAAGGCTCATACGGCTTCTTTGGAGCGGAGGCTGTGCCGGAGGAGATCCGTGACCTTTACCTTGATCTGGAGCATGT
>JAIKVS010000181.1 GCA_024685535.1 Oscillospiraceae bacterium
TGCGAAATTGTTTCCGACTTCTCTGACATTCTCAAGCCAGCCGACGATCTTCACTTTCTCGCCCGCATCCTTCAGGCGAAGCTCATTGCATGTATGGGTACGTGACTGAAACATTTCTGCGCCTCTTTTCGTTTATTTTTCCTTTATAACAGTGCTCTTCCAGAGTTCAGTGACCGCAGCAGCAATATGTCGGGCAGCAGCTTCCGGTGAAAGCTTGACCTGCTCTCCGCTCTTCATATTCTTAACGGAAAGCACCCCGTCACTCACCTCGTCCTCTCCTACTATGACCGCGAACGGGACCGAAAGCCTGTCAGCATAGCTCATCTTAGATTTGAACTTTTTCTGCTCGGTATATAGCTGCGTTCTTATCCCGGCATTTCTGAGCACTGAGGCCGATGAGATGGCAAAAGAAAGATCGTCAGTCATCGGAAGCACCAGCGCATCACAGGGAGCCGTGATCATCTCATCTGAAATCAAACCCTGCTCAGAGAGAACATAGAACAGCCTTGTAAGTCCTATTGATATGCCTACTCCAGGAAGCATCTTATCCGTATAGTATCCTGCGAGATCATCATATCTTCCTCCGGAACATATGGAGCCGATCTCCGGATAATCCGTCATAGTTGTCTCATAGACTGTTCCTGTATAGTAATCAAGGCCTCTGGCTATTGTAAGGTCGATCCTGAAATTATCCTCGGGAACTCCGAAATCCCTGAGATATCTCGTAACGGCGATCAACTCGTTCAGTCCACAGTCGAATCCGGGATCCATGCCTCTGTATCTTTCGAGAGCAGAAATGACCTCTTCGTTCGTGCCGCAGATCGCCATGAAGTCAAGGACATTTTCTGCCTTGCAGGGGAGCATCTTCACCTCATCGATCAGAAGCTGCTTTACATTCTCTGCCCCAATCTTGTCTAACTTGTCGACCGTACGCATGATCTCAGATGATCTTTCACTCATGCCGTTCATCGCATAAAAGCCGTTGAGGATCTTTCTGTTGTTCACGCGAATAACAAACCTCGAAAGTCCGAGCCTGGTGAAAGCATTATAGATTATAGCCGGAATCTCGGCTTCGTTCGTGATATCCAGCTTACCGTCGCCAATAACGTCTATATCAGCCTGGTAGAATTCTCTGAACCGGCCTCTCTGGGCACGCTCTCCCCTATATACCTTGCCGATCTGATAGCGGCGGAACGGGAAACTGAGCTGAGCATAGTTCGCAGCCACATATTTAGCAAGAGGGACCGTAAGATCAAAACGCAGGGCAAGGTCGCTGTCTCCCTTGGTGAAGCGATATACCTGCTTTTCAGTCTCTCCTCCGCCCTTGGCAAGAAGCACCTGAGCAGATTCAATGACCGGAGTATCCAGAGGCGTGAATCCGTAGGATGCATAGGTCTCTCTCAAAACAGAGAGCATACGCTCCATTTTTATCTGCTGCGGCGGCAGCAGTTCCATAAACCCCGAGAGCGTCCTCGGTGAAACTTTCTGCATATTCAGTCCCTCTCTCAGCGCCTCTGAGGATTGACGATATTACGCCAGTCGAGATCGCCGCGTCTGAGTCCCTGAACGAGTACTTCGGCAGTGGCGGCATTTGTGGCAAAGGGGATGAGATATTGATCGCAAAGTCGCTCTATTCTGGAGATATCATCAAATCCGCCGGGATTCGATGAATCGCAGAAAAAGATGACCAGATCTATCTCATTATATGAAATACGGGAGGCGATCTGCTGCGCCCCGCCCTGATCAGAATGCAGATACAAGGTAACCGGGAGACCGGTGGCCTCTGTGACAAGTTTACCTGTAACATGGGTTGCACAAAGAGAATGATCGGCGAGGATGCCGCAGTATGCTATGCAAAACTGCACCATCAATTCCTTTTTCCCGTCGTGCGCCATAAGAGCTATATTCATAAGCACCTCCGAATTATCAAGACCGGCCGGTCCTTTTATTATTTGAGCAGTGACATCTCGGATTCCGAGACATCATTGTAACTGCTGATCATAAGATAAGCATCAACTATCTGCCTCGCCATAAAGGCGCAGTTGCTTCCCGCTTCTCCTCTCTCGACCACCATCGCGATAGCGATCTGGGGATCGTCGTAAGGAACATAGCATATGAAGATGGCATCGTTTATGATGTTTTCGCCCTTCTGGGCAGTCCCCGTCTTGGCTGCGCATTTCTTTGCGCAGTCATAGAAGTTTATCGCAACTGCCTCATTGTTCACAAGGTCGTTTGCAACGAGCTTCATGCCTTCATGCACTGCGAACCAGTTATAGTCAGCAGATTGTATCTCGGCCATAACCTTAGGCTCTCTTTCATAGAGACTCTCGCCGTAGTCAAAGGTACGTACAGACTTGAGTATCGATGCCGAGTGGCGAGTGCCGCTGTTTGCGACCGTCGCACAGTATTCAGCAAGCTGAATGGGTGAAAAGATAGAGTCCGACTGGCCGATGCCCGCCTGCAACGTATCACCTATACGCCACTCCTGACCAGCATAGTCCATGTGGTTTGCTTCATTAGACATGTTTCCAAGTGTTTCCACAAGCTCTATTCCGGTAGAAGAACCGAGTCCAAACTTATGGGCATATTCTCCGAGTTTCGTAACACCCAGATCATTCACTATAGAGTAGAAGAAATAGTTGCATGAATGCAGAAGAGCGTGGGTAACATCAAGCTCCGGATGCGTATATCCCAGGGACCAGATCCAGCATTCAGGTGCATAACCCGCTGCAGCGTACCTTGTGAAAACACCCTGGCATTTTATCTTCTTTTCAGTATTGATGATTCCCTCAGTAAGGCAGGCCATTGCCGTGCACGGCTTAAATGCCGACCCCGGGGCATATGCGCCAAGGAGCGCTCTGTTGAACAGAGGGTTATTGTCCGCTTTTAGCAGTTCCCCGTAGTTTTCAATAACATTCGATGGATCATATGTCGGCCAGCTGGCAATAGCAAGAGGTTCTCCGGTCTTTACATCCACGACGCAGGCAGCAGCTCCTGTTATTTCCCAGTAGCCGTCGTTGAAGGTCCACATCCCGAAAGCCGTCTGCTCGGCCTTCTTCTGTTCCCTTGTTCTGATTAGAGCCTGGACACCGTTATTGAGTATTCGTTCAACCTGCTCCTGCAGCGTGATGTCGATGGTAAGGTAGATATGGTTGCCGGGTTCAGGCTCCTGCGTATAAACAGTGGCAAGAACCGTCCCCTGCGGGTTCTTTGTCTCCATGACCTCACCGTCTTTGCCGTGCAAATAACTCTCAAATGCATATTCTATGCCGTCCTTCCCGACGAATGCATTGTTTGCATATTCGAGAAGAGAGTATTTCTCATACTCAGCCTGAGTCATGAGCCCGACATATCCGAGAAGATGCGCAGCATACTCGGTTTTCACATCGCGAACATAGGCTCTTGTGACATTTATGCCAACAAGCTTGCTTTCCATAATAGATGTTATGAGCTGCATGCTCGCATCCTGGACGAAGATATAGTTATCGGTGTTTATGGCGTATCTTACGTTGATGCCGTAGCGCACACCCGCTATGATCCTCATCTCTTCAGACGAGTAGCTGTTGTCTATCTTATACCTGCCCCTCATGTAGCTGAGCAGTTCGACGGCACTTGTACTTCTGTCAAGCTTCTTGTCATCGAAATAAGCGTTGAGCATAGTCCTCTGAAGATCCGTCATCTCTGTATATTCAAACGGCGGACCGGCAGTTATTGGCAGGTCGTCTGTATATGTGTCTCCATAGCGGCTTACAAGCTCGACCAGCTCAAGTATAGTGGCGTTCGGATCTTCGCTGTCGAAAAGCTTCGTAGTATCGATCTCAAGGTTGTAACATTCCTTATTGGTCGCAAGAACACGTCCGTATCTGTCAAGTATGTTTCCGCGGGCAGCAGTCACCGACTTTTTGTCCGTAGTAATCTCATTGCTTCTGTTATAGTAGGCTTCACCCTCGATGATCTGCAGCTGATAGAGGAATACAAGGTATACTATCACAAGTATTACAATCAGAACTATCATCGCGGCAAGTCTTGCCGAGTTAACAAGTCTGTTCATCTGTCGCCTTTCAAAATCACTTAATCCACTTCGCAGGTCCGAAATATGTCACCACAGCGGGCGGAACCGACCAGAACACCTGTAACAGCACCGTGGTCAGCATAGAAGCTGAAAACGCATCTTCCACTCCGGTCCTCACCATCTGAACTACCGCAGTTATCGTAAGCGCCGCTATCGAAGTGAATATAAACGCAAAAAATCTCCTGTTGATAAAGAACCTGCAGACGAAGCCGGTTGCAAACGAAAGTACCGGGAACAAGACCGTAAACAGCACAACGTTCTCAACAAAGGCCATATCTGCAAACACGCCGAGTATCAAAGCAAAAACAGCAGCCGGTACGGGGTCCTCGAACATCCCCACCGCCACGACAGCAGCCGGAAGAAACATGCAGCATACTCCCAGCGGCCTTATCTGCGAGAGGAACATTGTCTGGAAAACCAGCACCAGCAGCATGTACAGGGCATAACCGAAAACTTTTCTTATATTAAGCTTTGCAAGAAGCTCTTTCACCCTATGTTACTCCACCAACTCGAAATCTTTAATTATGAATACCTGCACAAGTGAATCGAAATCACATGTGGGTTCTATTATTCCGTATTCTATCTGACCGCCTGCTTCCGTTTGAACAGCGGAGATCGTCCCGATAACCAGTCCCTGCGGGAAAGCTCCACCCTGGCCTGATGTGAGGACATCATCCCCCGCAAATATCTGGGCACCGTCGGCAAGATATGTAAGCTTTGCCAGTTTTTTCTTCATTAGAGAAAACTCACCTACCACCATGCCGGAGGTCCCGGTCTCACCGATGAATGCACCGACGCTCATATCGACATCTATCAGAGTGCTCACGGTCGCCCAGTTCTCACCGAGCTCAGTTATCTGACCGACAACGACGCCGTATTCCGTTATGACAGGGTCTCCCAATTCTATGCCGCTGGACCTGCCTTTACTTATCGTGAAGGATGAGGACCAGTTGGAAGCAGACCAGAGAACGACCTTGCTCGACTCCAGAACGAAGCTCGAGTTCTTGTCTCTCAGGTTAAGCAGTTCTCTAAGCCTTACATTCTCCTCCGAGGCTTCTATGCCGTCTCGTGCTGATTGCTGGGCATCGGCTAGCTGGGCTCTCAGAGACTCGTTTTCCGCCATCAGAGAATCATATTTATAAAGATAGCCATAGATCGTATCAAACCAATTCACGGTGGAGCTGATGACCTTTTGAAGAGGCGATGCAATAACGCCGGTGGCATTCTGCAGAAAGCTCACATTTCCGCCGCGGGTTATCGAACTCACCGCTATTATAACGATCACCGCAAATATTATGATTGCGATACGTATACCGTTTTTCTTTAGGTATTCTTTCACAGAAGCTTAACTCCCTGTTTTTTCAGCATTTTACCTAGTCTGCAGACCGGAAGGCCCATAACATTGAAGAAATCCCCTTCTATACGTTCGATGAAGAGAGCTCCGATCCCCTGCACTCCGTATGCGCCAGCCTTGTCCATCGGCTCACCTGTGGATATATAGCCTTTTATCTCCTCATCTGTCAGTTTACGAAAAAAGACCTTGCTCACCTCGTGCTCCGAGTTCACGCTTTCTCCTTTTATAACTGTAATCCCGGTATATACCTCGTGGCAGTTTCCGGACAGTTCCCGGAGCATATTAACGGCTTCCACTTCGTCTGAAGGCTTGCCGAGCAGCCTGTCTCCGAACCAGACGATGGTATCGGCGGCTATTATAACATCAGATTGTGAACATTTCTTTGCGACCTCAAGAGCTTTTGCCCTGGAGAGGGATTCCACCGTTTCAGCAGGTCCTGCATCAGGAGGGACTATTTCCTCACCCTTTGCTGGCATGACCTTCAGGTCCTTTGTTCCCAGCATCTCCAGAATGGCTTTTCTTCTCGGTGATGCCGATGCAAGAATAATTGCCAAATCAGTCAACTCCCCTGTAGTAAAGTCCACGTGTAAGGACATTAGGCGTATAGTCTGAAACACCGAGATAACATTTGGCTACCTCAGCGCATTCAAGCGGGCTCTCCGTCGTAAACATGAGTCTCATCCCCCACAATCCCGCTGAGAGAATGTCCTCTCTCTTATCAGCGAGATAGAGCTTATGGGCGTTGTAGATCACATTCCTGCATCCGAATTCCTTCACGACCGGAAAGACCGATCCCATCCTGTCCGTGAGCTGACCCGGTACCTGGCAGCTGCATCTGCCGGCGCTTTCGCGCATAATACACTGATCGGACACCATCAGCGGCAGTCTGCCGTAAACTATAAGCTCTGTGTCAAGCGGCTTCTTAAGATCCTTTATCTGTGCAAGCCGCAGTTCGAATGATGCAGTGGCAGACAAGAATCCTGCCTCCTTCAGCACCTCGAGCGATGCTGAATTGAAAGCGTTCAGTCCGAAATCACCCCTCAGCTTCATTCCGGCCTTCTTAGCAAGATAAACATGACCAAGATTGCCCACGAGCGCCTCGCTCACTCCCATACTGCAGAGTGAAATAAGCGTCTCCTCCACCTCTGTAGCCTGATCATCTGTAATCACTCTAGGCAGCACCGCCACAGGGACTGTGCCTTTCTCTATAAAAGGCTCAGCAGCATCGAAGTTCCCGACCAGTTCCTGAGCCGGTACATAAAGATAGTCCGCTTTAAGTTCTACAAGTTCGGGCGCCATCTGCTCTGCCGTTCTCACCTGGAAGATGGTTACCGGGTCGCCGGAGACGGGTATATTCTCAGGGGAAAGCGGCAGTTCCAGGCTTCTTCTTTCCGGAGGGAGCGCTCTTTTATCAGACAGATCGTTCAGAAGCTTTCTTCTGAGCTCGTTAATATCCGAAACCGGCACATACAGTCCGGGATCAGCCTTAGCCTGGTCTTCCACGCACAGGTACGGTGTTCCTCCGGTCTTGTACATCTGTTCGATCAGAAAATCCTTGCTTATCCCGGCGTTTTTTGCTCTTTCCGGCACATGGCCAGAAGCGACGGCTCTGTTGCCGTCGTTATCAAAGGCAATAGCCTTCAGTTCCTGACCTTTCTCAGCGATTGTATAGAAATGGACCGGAACCCTTCTCAATTCGCCGCTGCCGTATTTTTTCCTCGCGGCAGCGAACAACCTTTCACTGTCTCTGTCCGACTCCATGCGGACGCCGAACATGTCTTCCCTGTCGCCGTTGAAATAGCCCTGGGTAAAGCCGCTCCTTGAGAAGGCTCTTTCAAGAGTCTCCATCTCATCTGCGGATGGCTGTCTTCTTTCCTTTATGGCCTTTGAATATATGCCTGTGACGATCCCGGTATATTCCGGTCTCTTCATGCGGCCTTCAATCTTGACACATGCAACTCCTGCGTCCTCAAGTTCCTTCAACCTGTCCACAAGGCAGCTGTCCTTGAGCGAGAGCGGATAATCATCCATTCTGCCGCCCAGAGTATACTGCAGTCTGCAGGGCTGGGCGCACATGCCTCTGTTGCCGCTGCGCCTGCCGATAAGTGCGGACATATAGCACTGGCCGGAATGACAGAAGCAGAGAGCTCCGTGTACAAACACCTCAGTCTCTATCGTGGCGTGCTGTGCAATAAAGCGGATCTGCTCAAGGGAAAGCTCTCTGGCAAGAACTGCACGAGTGATGCCCATCTGGGCTGCCGCTTCAACACCTGCAAGGTTGTGTATGCTCATCTGCGTACTGGCATGGACCGGCAGATCCGGAAGCGCATGCCTGATTGCGGCGGCAAGTCCCAGATCCTGCACCAGCACCGCGTCGGCACCGGCTTCGCTCACAGTTCTTGCTGCATCCACCGCCTGAGCGAATTCTCTGTCGTTAACGAGGGTATTAAGTGTTACATATACTCTGCACCCGCGGATCCTGCAGTATCTTACTGCTTTGAGGAACTCCTCCCGGGAGAAGTTCTGCGCGCCTCTTCTGGCGTTAAAGTCGCTCAGGCCGAGATACACGGCATCAGCGCCGTTCTGCACGGCGGCGATTACCGCCTCGGGGGATCCGGCAGGCGATAAAAGTTCAAGCATTGCGTACTCCATTCATCTTATATCGCGAAGGTCATAACGACGCACAATTACAGGATATTATATCACATATAACTATATTGCTACAAGATAAATTTGATGTTATAATGTTTGGGCAGAAAAGTAGCTCCCGGAGGTCTCAAAAAGGCATGGCATCAGTGACAGGCAGCAAATCAATACCGCCAGAAGACGCGCGCAGACTGATTTCCGCGCACGACGGCAACGTCGCCCTGCTGTATATATGGCAGAGCCTGAACGGGCATTTCGACGATGAGGCCGCAGCAAGAGATCTCTGCATGACTGCAGGTGAAATAGCCGCAGCCCGGGAAAAACTCGAAAGGCTGTTTTCCCCGTCTTACAAGGGAGCTGACCAGCTTTCAGAAACTCCGGCATCTCCGGAAAAGAAAGCCCCGCCTTCAGATAACAAGCCGCCTCAATACGGCTTGAGCGATGTCAGGGTGGTCCTTGAATCTGCAAACGATTTCAAGGGCGTAGTAGAAGAGGCAACGAGGATCCTCGGCAGAACGCTTTCTACTCCCGATATTTCAACACTTCTGGCTATATACGATCACCTTGGCATCCCTGCCGAGGTGATGATGGAACTGATAAATTACTGCCATGAGATCTCATTTGAACGATTCGGACCTTCAAAGCGTGTATCCGTCAGCACCATATACAGAGAAGCATGCAGATGGGCAGACGAAGGGATCTTGACATTCGAGATCGCAGAAGATTATATTGCCGCGCAGAAGGAGATCAGCAGCAGGCTTTCCCGAATCGCAACAGTACTCAATCTTGATGCCCGGCGCATTACCGACACTCCGCTCAAGTATATACGTTCATGGATAACTATGGGTTTTGATGATGAAACCATAGCCGAAGCATATGACAGAACATTTACCAACACCGGAAGCCTGAGCTGGAAGTATATGGATGCCATACTGAACAAATGGCACAATGCGGGAATCCACAGCTTAAAGCAGATCAGAGATAAGGAGCGCAAAGGCCCAAAAGCTCATACTACCAAAAGCAGCAGTGTGGACAGAGATGCAGTGGCGGCGATCCTGAACGATTCTAAGAATAAGGACTGATAATAAATGCCGTACGACGGAAAGATACTTGCCAGAGCCCGGGCTGAGCTTGCCCGAACAAGGCAGGAAAACGAAGAGGAACAAGGCAGGCGCTACAGGCTTGCAAGTTCAAAGATAGAACAGCTTGGTATCCTTGATTCGAAGCTCCGCGCTCAAATGACGGAACTTGTGCGTGTCACCATCTCAAAAAGGCCGGACTTGAAGCAGAGGATAAAGGAAATAGAGACAGAAAACCTTGAGCTGCAGGCACAGAGGGCGGAGATGCTCGTTGAAGCCGGATTTCCGATCGACTATCTAGACGATATTTACAGCTGCGAAAAATGCCATGATACCGGGGTTTTTGAGGGCAGGCAGTGCAGCTGTCTCAGCAGGATATACAACCGTATCCTCACGGAGGAGCTGAGCCCGCTCATGAGAAGCGGAAACGAGAGTTTTGATAACTTTGACCTTACTTTCTATCCTGCTGAATATGATTTTTCTCTTTCAGCATCTCCCAGAGAGGTTATGCGGCTGGTCTGCGAACGCTGCAGGAGATTTGCAGAAGCCTTCCCCGATGACGGCACCAATCTCCTGATGCAGGGCGGAACAGGTCTCGGAAAGACGTATCTTTCCGCCTGCATTGCCAAAGTCGTATCCGGCAAAGGGTACAGCGTTTGCTATGACAGCGCAGCAGCCGCTTTTGAGGCCTTTGAGAAGCAGAAATTCTCCAGAGATCCTGATGAAGCGGAGCGAGCAGCGGCAAGAGTCAGCCGCATGCTGGACTGCGACCTCATGATACTGGACGATCTAGGCACAGAAATGGTCACTTCACTTACGGCAAGCGCACTTTATACCCTTATAAACTCAAGGATCATTAACAGAAAGCCCATCATCATCAGCACCAACTGCTCTAATGAGGAACTCACGAGGAAATACAATCCCCAGATCTGTTCAAGGATATCCGGTGAGTTCAAAACACTGCCTTTCTGCGGGAGCGACATACGCATCCTTAAGAAAACGCGCTGAACGGAGGAACAATATGCAGCATGAGATAGTCTCTTCTGCTCCCCTGCTCGACAGCAGCGGCAACATTGCCGAACCGGGTTTCGCCAGAAGTCTTCTGCCGATATACTCAAAGTCGGCAGTAAAAGCCTCTCCTTTCAGGCTGAAGGAATGGGATTACTATCTTGTTAACAACGGAGACTTCGCGCTTGCACTGACGATAGACGATAACGGCTATATGGGTCTTGATTCCATTTCCCTTCTTGATTTCAGACGCGGGCTGAACATCACAAAAAGCCCCATGTGCTTCATGCCGCTTGGGAAAGTCGGTCTGCCGGAAACTTCCATTAAAGGAGACACAAGGCATTCAGGCAAAGGATATGAAATAGTTTTCGAAAACCCCGGCACCGGTATCCGCCGCCTAAAGGCGCATATGGACAGGTTCGGTCCGAAGGGCTCCATTGACGCGGATGTTACGCTGACAGACGAGCCCGAGGAGAGCATGGTCATATGCACTCCTTTCGAAAAGAAAGCCCACTTTTATTTCAATCAGAAGATAAATTGCCTGCGCGCATCCGGAACGGTAAAATACGGAGCAGAAGAATACATCTTCTCCCCGGACACAAGTTTCGCCGTACTCGACTGGGGACGCGGAGTATGGACATACCACAACACATGGTACTGGGGTTCCGCATCATACCACATCGACGGAGTTCCTTTCGGCTGGAACATAGGCTACGGGTTCGGCAACACCTCTGCCGCCTCAGAAAACATGCTCTTCTACAATGGTAAGGCGCATAAGCTGTCACAAGTCAGATTCAACATTCCCGGCGGTGAGAAGGATTTCCTTTCTCCCTGGACATTCAGTTCCGACGACGGCCGTTTTGAGATGGGCTTCGTGCCCGTTATGGACAGGGCTTCATGCACTGACCTGAAGCTGATAAAGTCCGACCAGCATCAGGTTTTCGGACGCTTTTCAGGAAAGGCAGTTCTGGATGACGGTACAGTGCTGGAAATCCGCGATTTCCCGGGATTTGCCGAAAAAGTTGAGAACAAGTGGTAATTAATCCTTGTAAGCAAGTGCTCAGTATTGTATAATAACTCAACAAAATTTAAAATTTTTGAATCATCCGGAGGCTTATATGGCTTCACCAAGACGTGCAGGTGACCGAAAAGACGGAAGACTAATCCGTTCGCTGCCTGCTTTTTCCAAATTCATTCCATTCATTATGCCCGAACGGAACGACGCTCTTATCAACTATGAGGAAACTTTCGATATTTCCGCAGTTGAAAGATGCCTCCGCAGACTCAGAGTGGAAGGCTATAAGGGTATAGGCATGCTGCACTTCTTCATCGCAGCGTATATCCGTGGCGTATCTCTTCTTCCGGGAATCAACCGGTTCATCGCAGGGCGCAGAATATATGCGCATAACGATATAGAAGTCGTTATGGCTGTTAAGCGAGCTATTTCAATAGACGCCACAGAGACCACCATCAAAGTCCATTTTGAACCGACCGACACCATTTTTGATGTATACCACAAGCTCAATGAAAAGATTGAGGAGATAAAGGCTGATACCGGCAACAACAACACGGAGGAAATTGCCGAGGTACTCTGTAAAGCTCCCCGCTTCCTGCTCCGCTTTGCTATATGGGTACTCAAGGTCCTAGATTATTTCGGCTGGCTTCCTGTCACACTCACTGAGGCAAGCCCATTCCACGGTTCCATGATCATTACCGACATGGGATCCCTCAGGATCGGTCCTGTGTTCCACCATATATACAATTTCGGTACTTTGCCTGTATTCCTTGCATTCGGCGCCAAACGAACGGCATACGAACTGAACAGGCATGGCGAGGCCGAAAAGAAAAAGTACATCGACTTCAAAGCAGTGCTCGATGAAAGGATAGTGGACGGCCACTATTATGCGCAGTTCCTGCAGGCTTACAGATACCTGTTTGCGCATCCCGAAGTCGTTGAGAATCCGCCCTCACGAGTAAACGAGGACATTATGTAAAAAGACAAAAAGATCCGGTCCCAAAAGACCGGATCTTTTTTTATCCGAAACGTTTATTTTACCAGATCCTCACCGATCCTGTATACGTCCCCCGCTCCGACGGTAAGCACCAGATCTCCCGGTCTGGCAATGCTCCTGAGCGCATTTTCAAGTTCTGAGAACGTGGGGTAAAAACAGGCCCCATCTATCTTCTCAGCAAGGTCTGCCGATGAAATTCCGATGGTATTTGTTTCTCTGGCCGCATATATTTCGGCAAGGATCGTAACATCCGCTCTGGACAGCTGCTCCACGAAACTGTCAAACAGGGCTGCGGTCCTTGAATAGGTATGTGGCTGGAAAACAAGAACAGTCCTGTTATAGTTGAGTTTCTCCACTGCGTCGAGGAGCGCTTTCAGTTCGCCTGGATGGTGCGCATAGTCATCAT
Organism: Oscillospiraceae bacterium; assembly: GCA_024685535.1. Lineage (GTDB taxonomy): Bacteria > Bacillota > Clostridia > Oscillospirales > Oscillospiraceae > Limivicinus. The sequence continues at coordinate 12,578 of JAIKVS010000181.1, forward strand.
AAACATCCGCACCATTATACTTTCCCTTAAACTCAAAGCGTCTGCCTGCGCCGTTGAATCCGGCGAGCCCGTATTTCACGGCACTCGGCCTCACTCCGAGGCAGATGGATGCCGCCGTGGCGGCAAGCGCATTTTTTACATTGTGCTCACCCGGAACATGGAGCGTAACATCTGTGAAAGGCATGCCGTTATAGATAATGTCGAATTCCGTGACCGAGCCGTGGTATCTTATGTTTTCAGCATGTACGTCTGCCTCTTCACTGAGGCCGAACGTCATTACCTTCTTTGCCGTCCCGGCAATTGCATCCATGGTGTTTTTATCATCATAATTAGCCACGACATATCCGAACTCCGGAACTTTGTCTGCAAATGTCCTGAAGGAATGCTTAATATCGTCTATGTCCTTGAAGAAGTCCAAATGGTCAGCTTCTATGTTCAGTATCACAGCAATCGTGGGATAGAACGAGAGGAAGGAATTATAATACTCACAGGCCTCCATAACTATCGTACTGCCTCTGCCTACACGGTGACCGGCGTTGAGAAGAGGAAGCGTGCCGCCGATCATAACGGTGGGATCCTTTTCCGCTGCCATCAGGATATGGGTACACATGGACGTTGTGGTCGTTTTGCCGTGGGTCCCGGAGATGCACAGAGCATTGGCATATCCTCTCGAGATCGCGCCCCAGGCCTGGGTCCGCTCGAAAACCGGTATACCTCTTCTTCTGGCTTCCGCAACTTCCGGGTTCTCATCATGAACCGCCGCTGTGCGTACCACGAAATCCACATCATATGCTATGTTTTCCGCATGATGTCCCTTGAAGACGGTTATACCGGCATTTTTCAAAGCCATGACGTTTGGCCCTTCGCTTATGTCGGATCCCGTTACTACTATTCCCATGCCTTTCAGCACCTCCGCAAGAGAGGACATGGAAACACCGCCGATGCCTATAAGATATCCCTTTCTCCCGGGTGACATATAATTTTCAAAATCAGCCATATTCCCTCCGAAAAGCAATAAAAGATGGTTGATGGAAAAAACAATAGATGTTAGAATATCTGAAAAAACAGAAAGCCTTTCAACGGCAAATATTATAGTATCGATTCACCGCCATTGCAAGAAGAATCCCTTTGCAGGAATTCTTTCGGGGGCGGTTTTCAGAGGTGTTCAGTATGGATATGGACAGTATACGCTCAGCATGCCTAAACTGCGAACTGTGCGGACTTGCCTCCGGCAGGACCAGACTCGTTTTCGGTGACGGTAACGAAAACGCAGAGGTGATGCTCATAGGCGAGGGTCCCGGTGAGCAGGAAGACCTTCAGGGTATCCCCTTCGTAGGGCCTGCCGGGAAATTGCTGGACACCATGCTGGAACTGATAGATCTCGACCGCAGCAAGGTATATATTGCCAACATGGTTAAATGCAGGCCTCCCCATAACCGCGATCCGAAGGACGAGGAAATAGCATGCTGCAGACCCTGGCTTGAACGCCAGATAAAAGTCGTTTCACCCAAGATCATAATATGCCTGGGCCGCATAGCCGCATGCTCGCTTATAGACAGCAAGTTCAAGATCACAAGAGAGCACGGGCAGTGGTTCGATAAAGGCGGCATTGAATGCACTGCGATATACCATCCGTCGGCACTTCTGCGGGATCCGGGCAAGAGGCCGGAGACCTTTGAAGATCTGCGCGGCATAAGACAAAAGATAAGAGACATCTGTGTGAGGACATATGATTCAATTCCATCCGGTAACACTTAACTGCAAAGCACTCATGGACCCGGTGATCTTCGCCGAAAACAGCAGGAGCGCCGATTTCAATTTCGGCAATATATATATCTGGGACAAGCGGTACAGACAGCTCGTCTCAAACATCGGTGACAGGATAGCCGTCAAGCTCCGCTACGAAGGAAAACCCACTTTCGTTTTTCCCATAGGCACCGGACCGCTGCGTCCGGCTATCGAGGCACTGCGCGAATACGCCTGCTTTAAAAAATACCCTTTCACCCTCAGAGGGATCACAGAGGAAAACCTGGCACTTCTGGAAAGCGAATATCCCGACTGTTTCGAGTATTCTGAGGATACTACCTGTTTCGATTACATATACAGCATCGAAAAGCTCGCAACCTATGCCGGAAAAGCAATGCATGGAAAGAAAAACCACTGCAACAGGTTTGAGGCAGAGCATGAGTGGGAGTTCGTTCCGATAACGCGCGAGATCATACCCAATTGTCTCGATATGCTGCTGGTCTGGGACGAGGATAATTCCGAACGTCTCGACAAAAGCATCAGCTTTGAGCATGATGCGATAATCCGTGCCTTTGCAGCATATGAGGAACTGGGACTTCTCGGCGGCGTGCTCATCGCTGATGGTGAGATAGCCGGTTTCTCGATCGGTGAACCCGCGTGCTCCGACACATTCGACGTTCACTTTGAAAAGGCAGTATATTCCATGAACGGAGCCTATCCAATGGTGTGCCGTGAAATGTCAAGACTCGTGATGCAGAGATACCCTGATATCAGATTCATAAACCGCGAGGATGACATGGGTTTCGAGTCACTGAAGCAGTCAAAGCTTTCATATAAACCGGAGTATCTGCTGAAGAAATACACTGCGAGGTGGATCGATGGCTGAAGTGTTATACCGCCAGTACCGTCATGCGGACATTCCCGCACTGATATCACTCTGGGAGAGTATTTTCGGTGACGGTCCGGAGGTGGTTTCCGGCTTTTTCAAGGTATTGCCGGAAATCGGCAGCTGTTTTGTTGCCGAGCAGGACAGCAGGATAGCAGGCATGGCCAGTGTGATCACCGATCTTACGCTGAAAGGCGGCTGTTCCAGCACAAAATGCGCTTATATCTATGCAGTTGCCGTTGAATACAGTTTCAGAGGCGCAGGCATAGGCGGTACTCTCAGCCGCATGGCAGCCGATTTCGGCAGGAAAAACGGCGCCAGAATCATATCCACTCTTCCTGCAAACGAAGGTCTGTATTCCATGTATGAAAAGACCGCAGGACTTGAAAGGACGCTCAGACGTGAAAAAACCGTATTCTCCGGTCATGCCTGTGCAGCAGAATCTCAAATGGTCTCCGTCTCTCCCGTGGAGTACAACAGGAAAAGAGAAGAGATCCTTTCAAAGGCCGCACACCTATCTGTCTCAGATAAGTGCATAGAGTTCCTCAAGACACTCTGTAACGCTTATGGCGGAGATTTATACGCCGGAGAAAATTTCTGCGCCGCAATGTATATTTCAGATGACTCTGTGTTTTTTCCTGAACTTCTTTGTCCGGACAGTGAAACGTCATCATTTCTCGCGCTCGGTGCATCCATGAAAAATAAAGTCACTTCATACTGCTATCGCCCTTCTGATGAAGGCGAAAGATATATAGCCTATGCAGGAGATTTGGTTTACCATAATCCTGTCTGGAACATCACCTTCGAATAAATGCTTTCCTATTTCAGCCAATGGTTACAAGCGATAATTTTTCATTTAACATTTATGTAACATTTAGGATGTTGTTTACGTAACATCTTCATTGTAGACTAATGTCAACAGTGAGTGATTGTTTTTCATCTTTTTCATTTTGTCCTCAATATATAGCGGGAAGGAACGGAGCCATTCGTTCCTTCTTGCTTTATCTGAGAAACTAACATCAGCCGCAGCGGGTAAACACGGCTGATGTTTTTATTTTGCAGCTATCCTTGCGGCAAGTGACCTCTTTACCTTCATGGCACCTGTGGGGCAGAATTCCTGGCAACAGAAGCACCTGACGCATTTTTTCCTGTCTATCCTCGCCTTGCCCTTCACTATTTTTACAGCATTTGCCGGGCATCCCTTAACACAGTGGCCACATGCAATACAGCTGTCGTCAGGAACAGGCTTTGAGCGCATGAGGATATAAAGCCCTTTCTTCAGGATCTTTTTCACTATCTTATCGCCATCGGCAGGACTGAACCAGCCTGCAGTTGCTCCGGAGCGCACAAAGTCTCTTATTCCGTATTTTGCCGCTTCTTCATCATAATCCGACGCGCCGTCAGCTGACAGAAGGCCTCTTCTCTTTGCGGCGGTCAGATATGGTATCTCATCCTCCGGGATATTCAGGAGAGCAGCGCAAAGCCTGTCAAGCTCATAAGGGCTTCTGCCCGCCAGGAGCAGTCCCATATGGCGCGGAGTTCCCTGGGTGGGTCCGTTCCCCTCCATAATCTCAACAGCATCGCACAGGCAAAGCACCGGTTTTACATACTCGTTAAGATCTATCAGAAGATCTGCGAAATCCGCCGGATCCCGATGCATGAAATGATATTCGCTCTTCATGGTACCCGGTATCACACCGTAAAGGTTTTTTACAGCCGCCGTCATGCCCATGAGTCCGTGGGACTTGAGCTTTGAAAAACATATTACCGCATCACAGTCTGAAAGCCATGAGCAGTATTCAAACTTCTTAACGCTCTTCCCTTCACGGAAAGAAACTTCATGGTGGCTGAAATCGTCATTCAGCCTTCCTCCGGCCTCTTCGCAGAGTTTCACCCCGGTAGCGGCGTATACCAGCTTCAGCATGGCAGGGGTAAATGGCTCGCCCGGGCTGTCGCCCAGCACCACCTCAGCACCTCTTTCCTTCAGCAGCTTTGTGAGCTCCGCAGCCATGACTGGGTGCGTCGTTGCTGCATGTTCCGGCTTTCTTGCCGAGCAGAGGTTCAGCTTCACACCTATCTTCATCCCGGGTTTTACCCAGTCAAGACCCCCTGTCATATCTATCGCCTCCGTCAGAGATTTTCTGACGGAGGCGCTTTCATACGCAGGGCATTCAGCTATTACAGGACAGGTAGTTTTATCAAGCATATCTCCGGTGTTCACTGTTCAGCAGGCTCGAACGACTCCGGACCATGGTGGCAGAGCGGGCAGGTGTAATCTGCCGGGAGCTCTCCATCGCAGGGCTCAAAGTGGCCGCAGACGGTGCAGACATATCCCTTGACCTTCTTCTGAACCGCGGGAACGATGTGCTCGAACTCCTCAGGCCCATGCTTGCAGAGCGGGCAGGTGAAGTCCTCAGGCAATTCGCTTCCCTCGTGGAAGTATCCGCATACTCTGCAGAGATATCCTTCCCTCTGTTCGGGAGCCGGGTTCTTCTTGGGCTTGATGTGGGCATGGTAGTATGCATAGGTGCAGGACTTTCCATTTGAGAGCACCTTCGCCTCAACGACGTTTGCAATATACAGAGTCTGTGTGTCCAGATCACGTACGTCTATTACTTCGCAGGAGAGCACAGCGTTGGTAAACTGCGGAATATATCTGATGCCGTTGAGAGTCCTGTCGTCATAGGACACACCAGCAAACTTATCAACATCACGGCCGGACTGGAAGCCGAACTGCTCGAAGAGCGCATACGGTGCATCCTCCGTGAGGATGGAGATATTGAACTTTCCGGCTTTGGCGACCATATCGCAGGTGTGGTTCTTCTTGATGCAGGAGATGGTGATCTTACGCGGATCGCTGGCGGCGACCTGACCTGCAGTATTTATGATGCAGCCGTAATCTTTTCCGTCCACTCTGGTGGTGAGCACTTCAACGCCATACGTCATGTTTTTGAACACGCCGTCATCCACCGGAAGCTTCTCTCCCGCTGCAGGTGCTGACGCAGTGACTGCGGCAACAGGTGCGGGGCAGATGTCCGCTGCGATCAGGTCGGCGACTGCTTCAAGCTCGCCGAGCTGGTCTTCCTTGAGTGCGGATTTCAGACTGATCTTGTCTCCGATGAACTCAATCCCCTTCTGCTTTGCAAAAGCCTCTTTCATCAGATTTCCACTCGCAGCTGCCCAGGAACCGTTCTCCATGATGGCAATCTTCCGGTTCTGCAGATTATGGTTCACGAGATCGTGGATGAGGTTCTCCATCGTGACAAATATGCCGGCGTTATACGTGGTGGCTGCAAGCACCAGGTGGCTGCAGCGGAATGCGTTTGCCAGAATGTAGCTTGCGGGGGTTACGGAAGTATCGAACATGCGAACCTTTACGCCGCGCTCGACGAGCTTGCCGGCAAGTATGTTGGCAGCATTTTCTGTATGACCGTACACAGATGCGTATGCCAGACAAACACTCTTTTCCTCCGGTGTATAAGAGCTCCACTGGAGATATTTCTCAAGGAAATCACCAAAGTGCGAGCGCCACACCGGTCCGTGCAGCGGACATACATAGTTAAGCTCAAGCCCCGCCGCCTTTTTGAGGACGTTCTGCACCTGAGTTCCGTATTTGCCTACAATGTTCGTATAGTAGCGGCGCGCCTCGTCCAGGTTCTCGCCGAAGAAATCGCCCTCATCGGCAAACAGTCTTCCGTTAAGAGCGCCGAACGTTCCGAAGGCATCAGCTGAGAAGAGGAGTTTGTCCGTGAGATCGTATGTAAGCATGACTTCAGGCCAATGTACCATGGGAGCCATCACGAAGGTAAAACTGTGCTTTCCGGAAGAGAAAGTGTCTCCCTCTTTTGCGATATAGAGGCGGTCAGTAAAATCGACATCAAAATACTGCTTCAGCATCGTCTCGATCTTGCTGTTGCAAATAATGACAGTTTCAGGATAGCGGATAAGGAGTGCCTCGATGGTATAGGCGTGATCCGGTTCCATATGGGAAACAACAAGATAATTGAGTTTTCTGCCCTGCAGAGCGAATTTTACGTTTTCAAAAAAGGTCTGGTATACCGCCTTGTCAACGGTATCGAACAGTACAGTGAACTCATCCTGCAGCAGGTAGGAGTTATATGACACTCCATCGGGTACACCGTAGACACCTTCAAAGCAGGCAAGTCTGCGGTCGTCAACGCCGACCCATGTCAAATCATCGGTTACTTTTCTTGTAAAATGCATATTGACCTCCATTCAGTATTATCAGCAGCAAACACGCCGCATTGTTTTTCGATTATATTTTACATTACCGCCGCATGAATGTAAATGAACATTTTTTACCGGGGTCTCCATTCGGAAGCCCGGTAAAAAGTTAACATAATTTGATGCACGTAATATTATTAACTTAATTTTATTTTCATAATATAATAAACATAATTTAAATTACATATTATCATTTACATATTAATCCGCTATATACCACAGGCCTTCAGTGCTGTACCTGTCCGGCAACTTCATCCAGTTGTCTTTAGAGGCCTCTATATACCAGCATCCTTCCCGCAGATCATATTCCATCCAGCCATAGTCCCCGAAATCCGATGATATTCCCTCATACCAGTACTGCCATACAGCGGGTTCCATATCAGTATTGTACCAGATCCAGCAGTCAGATTCTGATTCATAGTAGCTGTCGTCATAATCGGACCAGAGCATGAGTTTATCGCCTTCAGCTCCCTCCTGAGCTATGGAATACGCTCCTTCCCCTGTTTTCACGAGTGATACTGCTTCTCCAAAAAGCGATATGTTGCTGTTATCACTGTAGTTTATAACATAGCCCTGTTCAGGGGGCTCGTATGACTCAGTCTGTCCGGCGTCCTTCTCACCGATAAAGCCAATCAGCATCAGGACAAAGAGGATGGCCGCAATGATGGCTCCGGTGTGCCTTTTCTTCTTTGGAGCGGCCTGATCAACATTCCTGCTTGGGCTATATGAAGTATATGTATTACCTGTACCCGCGTACTCATCCAGCTGTGTCTTCAGTTCCATCGGTCCGCCGCAGTGCGGGCACTGGAGGCTGTGGGTCCTTGCAGTTTCGGCGTCTAAAGTCAGTACATTATCCTGATCGCAGTACGGGCAGTGGCAGATGACATTCTCATATTTACCGTTCTTCTCAAAGGAAACGTTTTCGTAGCGCTGACCGTTTTCGTCATAATAACCCTTATCGTAGCGGGAGCCTGTGGCCGTATCTGTCCATGCAAAGGGATAATAGACATAGTCGTGCCTGCGGCCGTAGGTCCACGATGCTCCTCTTCCGCCCAGAGGTCTGAAACCTGTGGGCTGATTCACCCTGGGGCGCCTCGGGGCCGGCGACGGTGCGGGACTTGGCGCGCGCTGATAGGACGACGCTCCAGCGGCAGGTCTGCTGCTCCAGCTCGAAGAGGAATGGGAACTCGGTGACCGCGAATATGAGGAGCGGCTCGATGATGAACTGTATGAACGGCTGGAGGAAGAATGCGAACTGTATGAACGGCTCGATGATGAGTGTGACGAATGCGATGAATGTGAAGAAGAATGCGAGCTTGAGCTGTGATGGCTTGGCGGCATGTTTCATCCCTCATTTCTTCCTGATTTAATCTAAACATATTATATCCCCTTTCTTCTTTGCCCGCAAGGTAACACAAAGCCATCTTAACTCCCGTATTTTATTGAAATGACTGAATTAAGGGGTTATAATTGTTCCAAACCTACGTTTTGTATCTGTATTCGGGAGTATACTATGAAAAAGGTCCGTATAACAGTTAAGAAAACAGCAAGCTATGAAGATCTGATCGCGCAGTATGAAAACCCGATAGAGCACGCCTGCTCCATGACTCTGGGACAGGTTTTCACTGCAAATGGCTGGGTGCGACCGGACGGTTTCTGCGAAAGCGCGTGGGAGAGCATCTCTCCCTTTGTAATGGCGCTCGCACACGGCGGTGGAAACTTATATGACGGCTGGATGAAAGACCCGCGGTCGGCTATGATCTCCTGCAATGACGGATTCAGACCTGTGAGCTTTCTTCTGGAGGCTCTGGAAGAAAATGCGGACTGATATCTAACGGGAGCGAGTATCGAAATGGATAAGAATCTGTTTATTCAGGCCTTGTCAAAGTTTTTTTCCGGTCTGCTGCTTATGGGCATCCTTCTTTTTCTGCCTGCCGGAACTTTTCACTATCCTCAGGCCTGGTTACTCATATGCATACTGTTTGTCCCGATGTTCATGGCAGGATCAGTCATGATGGCTGTGAATCCCGAGCTGCTGAAGAAGCGGCTGAATGCAAAGGAGGAGCAGGCTGATCAGAAAACCGTCATACTGCTGAGCGCTCTGATGTTCCTTGTTTCATTCGTGCTGGCAGGGCTAAGTTTCAGATTCGGATGGCTCATGCTTCCAAAATGGGTATCGTACGCCGGTGCGGCGCTGTTCCTTACCGGATATGTGCTATTTGCCGAAGTGCTGAGAGAAAACACATATCTGTCCAGGACAATAGAGGTACAAGAGGGGCAAACAGTAATAGACACCGGCCTCTACGGCATCGTTCGCCATCCCATGTATATGTGCACACTCCTTATGTTCCTCTCCATGCCTCTGGTCCTCGGGTCGCTGCCGGCGTTCCTTGTGATGCCGGTATATATCCCTATTATTTCAAAGCGGATAAGAAACGAAGAGCACGTGCTTGAGGAAGGGCTCGTCGGCTACCGGGAATATAAGCAGCGTGTACGCTGGAAGGTCCTGCCACATATCTGGTGAAAAACATAACTGATTGAATACATTAAGAGGAGGAGCAAGATGGAATTCTGTGAAGTAATAAAACAGCGCTATTCATGCAAGAAGTATTCCGGCCGGCAGGTGGAGGATGAAAATCTCACTGCCATCCTTGAGGCAGGCCGCCTTGCACCTACGGCAAAGAATCTGCAGGAGCAGCATATATATGTTGTTCGCGATCCTGCGGCACTTGCAAAGATCGATACCGTCACTCCCTGCCGTTACGGCGCACCTACTGTGCTGGCCGTAGCCTTTGACAGTGAAAGCGTATTCACTTACCCCGGCGGCAGCCTCGATTCCGGCATGGAAGACGCCACAATAGTCGCCACTCATATGATACTCGCCGCCGCAAATGCGGGAGTAGACAGCTGCTGGGTCAATTTCTTCGATCCCGCCGAGCTCAAAGAGGCTCTCGGTCTGCCGCAGCAGGAGGAACTGCTTATGATCATGGATCTGGGCTATGCAGCGGAAGGAGCTGGTCCCCTGCCGAATCACTTCAGCAGAAAGGCACTTGATCAAACCGTCACCTATATCTGAGGCTAGTGCAGGAAAGCATATCATGACAAGGAAGGAACTAATCTCATATATCAACGATCGCTATTCAACAGAACCGGAGCACCCCTGGATGGACGACAATGTCATTTTCAGGCACCGTGACAACAGGAAGTGGTTCGCTATCTCGATGCAGGTGCAGTATCACAGGCTCGGCATCAAAAAGGATGGTCTGGCTGATGTTGCAAACATAAAATGCGGGCCGCTGCTCATGGGAGCTTACCGCGGCAAACCCGGGATACTCCCGGGCTATCATATGAACAAGGACAACTGGCTCACTATCTTACTTGACGGAAGCGCAGATGATGATCTCATAAAAGAACTGCTTCAGATAAGTTATGACATGACCGGCATGAAAACGAAAGCGAAGCGGTACAGGAATGATGAAACATCCGGTCCGGCATTTTGAAAGGAGATCCATATGGAGAGAGAAATACTGCTTCTCGGGGATCCGGGGCTTTATGAAGTGTGCCAAGAGGTAAAACGAGAGGAACTTGACGGTCTCAGACCTGTTTTCACCGACATGTTCGACTGCATAAAAGCCATTCGCCGCGATTACGGCTTCGGCCGCGCAATTGCTGCACCTCAGATCGGTGTGAGCAGGAGACTCATCTGCATGCTCACAGACAGACCATATGTCATAATCAATCCCTCGCTCGTATTTGTCGGAGATGAGATGATGGAACTGATGGATGACTGCATGTCCTTCCCTAAACTGCTTGTAAAAGTCCGCAGATACCGTCACTGCATCCTCCGCTACACGGACGAGAACTGGAATAAACAGGAGAAGCGGATGGATGACGACATGTCGGAGCTTATTCAGCATGAATATGACCATCTTGACGGCATACTGGCCACCATGAGGGCAATAGACAGCAAGTCATTCGTGATGAAAAAGTAAGCGCAAAAGAAAAGACAGCCTGCACAAAATATGTGCAGGCTGTCCTTGATTCAGACCATTATTTCATACAGCGTTCAATGCCCGCTTGCCGCGGTAGAGCGCACAGTCTCCGGGAGAAGCATCCCGGACTATGAGCCCGACTTCAAACGGCTCCGCATAGGATGAGAGCTGTTCTCTCAGTCTTTGAACATCTATATTGCCTCTTGTCAGCACCAACACATTCAAGCATTCATTACACAGCTCATAGCGGCAGTCGACCACGCAGGATTCTGCAAAAACGATACTGTCGAGCACAGCAGCGCTCAGTCCTTCCGGCCTGCGTTCTATCCTATCCAGCCGAAGTGTAGCGCTACCACAGGGACAAGGTTCCGGCAATATACGGGTGAAATCCCCTGTGCGGTACCTGATGAGAGGCATGGCTTCCATCCCGACAGTGGTTATTACAAGCTCGCCAAATTCGCCTGCAGGCAGAGGGTTGCCGCGTTCATCAATTATCTCTGCTATAATGTGGTTTTCTCTCAGATGCATTCCTTCATGAGCCTGGCAGCATATCGCGCCGGCCATACCCATCTCTCTTGAGCCGTAATGGGGAAAAAGCCTGCTGCCGAGCAAATCCTCGCAGGCGGTTATAACGCTCTGAGGGCATGCGTCACCACTGACAAGCGCACGACGCAAGCTGCCTCTGCCGCAGTATCGCAGCAGTCCCAGGAGCTGTGCGGGCATGCCCACGAATGTGTCCGGTTTTTCGCGCTCAATCAGTTCCGCATATTCACCGTAGCACAGGAAAGGTCCAGTCTTCAGAGGTCGTGCCCCAAGGCGGTTTATTGCCTCGCTGATAAGCTCTCCCAATCCGAAGGGGCCGGAAAACGGAAAGCATATCAAAGTTGAACTGCCGGGAAATATGAGTTCCCCCAAACCCGCCATATAAAGCTGTATAGTATTCTCGATATCGTCTTCTGTATAGAAAACGCGCTTTGCAGTCCCGGTAGTGCCTGAGGTAGCATCTGAAAGTACTCGCTGTATCTGTGACTGGGAACAAAGCATCAGTGCACCTGCATTACCAGCAAGATCCTCTTCTGTTGTAAAAGGGAGAAAAGATATCTCCTCCAGAGATCTCAGCCTCTCCGGCAGATTCCTATAGAATCCTCCGCGTTCATTCTCGCGTGCCAAAAGGCGATTCAGCTTTTTAAGCTGGATCGCCTTGATCGTTTCTCTGCCGATCCCTGCGATAAGTCCCTCCTGCCTGGCCATCAGATCATCCAGACGGGAAACGGGAACGGCATTCACAGCAGTCCCCTTTCCTGGAGAATCTCCATACATTTTTCAAATGTGGCTGCGATCACCTGCGGGCAGTATTCCACTCGCTTGGCAGGATTGCCCTTTGTTATGTCCCTGCATTCAATGCCGCCGTAGTCTGCGGTCATTTCCTCCTCGAACCATTTGGTGAATTCACCCAACGCCGGCTTATGCTGCGGATCATCATAGCCTGTATCCTCACCCTTTCCGGTAAAGTATGAGATAAGGCAGGCTCCACCGGTCATGCATCCGCAGCAGTTTTGTGAAAAGCCCACACCGCCGTTCAGTCCTCCCATAGCCTTAACGAAACCGGGATTCTCTTCCCCAATCGCATCCAGCATGAGTATTGCCAATATCTGGCCGCAGAAATAGCCGTAACGGCTAAGTTCCATTATCCTGTCAAAAAGGTCCATCTCATCAGTCCTTTCTTCCTATCAAAACAAAATAACGGCTTTTCCCTTTCGGGATATCGCAGCACGGAGATTCATCCCTCCAGAGAGCTTCAAGATAATATTCCAGCCACAGTTCTGTCATATCCTCAGAACAGACGATATCAAATCCGGCATCCCGCAGCATTTTTTCAGGTTCGGAAAAGAACACGTCTGAAAGCAACAGCTTTCCTCCTCTACGAAGCAAACGGCACGCTTCCCGCAGCGCTCCGGGCTGGTCGAATGACGCGAAAAAAGAGCACTGACTCAAAACCGCGTCGAAGCATCGATCCGGGAATGATGTTCTGAGCATATCTCCCTGTTCGACATCCGGTGAACGCGGCTCAAGATCTATTCCGCTTGCAGCGATCCCCATCGATCTCATGAGTAAAACCGCTTCTCCGTCTCCGGCACCCATATCAAGCACCGCATCTCCTTCGCGCAGTCCCGCAAGCTCAAGCAAGTGCAGAGTATGCTCTTTACCTCCGGGATGGCTTCTCATTTATCCTCCAGTGCCCTCTCCACGGACGCCACCTTGCCCAGCGCCAGTTCCTCAGGCACATATACGAATCCGCACGCGGGACATACGGGAAGTTCCACCGGAAAGCCGTTATCCAGATACATGAACTTGGCTTTTCCCTTTATTAGAGGGACATTACATTTAAAGCATCTGAGTTTCCCCTGCGGGTCGATCGTATAGTAATTCTTCTCAATAGCCATAATCAGCCCTCCCGTTTCACTACTTTCATCCGATGGCTCCATGCGCGGTGAATTACATAACCACCGTCCGCCATGCTGAACTTCACCCAGAAGGTTGCGTTTCCAACACGGCGGCGGGCAACCAGCAGTCCGTCTTCATCCTCTATGGCCTCTCCGCATGTGCGGAATTCATCCATCACGGAGATCACATCCTCGACGAGGATCATTCGGTCATCCATCATGGTCCTGGCTTCATCGGTGAAAACGAGCGGATAATCCAGTTTGTTCTCCATAGGCTCCTCCAGCCATATCTCCTGAAGCAATTCGTTTTTCAGGCTCAGTCTGTTTTTCCGTTTTTCACTAATATCCGGCGGACTGCCGGCGTCGGTTCCATAGCACAGTTCCAGAATATGCCTCGATTCCCTGCCCTGACGGGCAAAGCGGTCTCTGCAGGCCATGCAGTAAGAGATATAAGGTGCATCGCTGCGCTCGAGACATTTTTCCGTCATTTCAGACGCCACTTCCCTGTTGGCATAGGCGGTGAGCCCGCCGTAACCACAGCAGGGCGAGCGGTCGCCCGAATAGAGCGTATCCACGAGTTCACAGCCGAGTTTTCGGGCAAGCGTTCGTATTGCCTGCTGTGTTTTCTCATTTCCGCGTGCTCCGCATGCATCGTGCAGCGCAGCCGGCCGCTCAAGTGCATGCGCGCCTTCCGGCAGCCCCAGCTCCAGCAGGATATCCCATATTCCGCGCACTTCATGTTCACCAAAGGAACTAAGCTCACGCGCACAGCTGGGACATGCAGCGATTATAACGGGATCGCCAAGGCGGGCAAGCTCATTATCCAGCAGCTCATGCATCTGCTCCGCCATCTGCGTTCTTCCGGCCCAGCCTGCAATGGAGCCGCAGCATCCCAGTATAAGTGCCACACCGCCTTCCATCCTGCTGCAAAGGTCGCTGTACGCGGCCTTCACAGTTTCGGGAGCTATGGCAGCTGCCTGACAGCCCGGGAAGAACACATATCTGCACTGTTCATACCCCGGCTGTGGCCTTGACAGGAAGGCCTCTCCATTTGAAAAGAGCATATCCATAAGTGCAAATTCATGTGGTGCAAGCGGCATCTTATCCGTTGATACCATATTACGTCGAGCCATAAGACAGACCCTCGCCATATCGAACCCATTTGGACACACCGCAGTGCACTGCCCGCACAGCGAGCATGCGTTCATGGGTTTGTTCAGCTGATGGTCACCCATGATTATCTGGGTATTGTTATATATCTCCCTGGCAAGAAGGCCAGGATGCTTTTTATAATGCTTCAGATAAGCGCAGCTTTTAAGACATTCCTCACAGTGACATGAGATACACCTTCCGGCTTCCTCTGCTGCCTGTTCCCTGCTGTATCCGGCCTCAGGACAGGGAACGCGTTTAAGGACTTCCGCCTCGCTCAGATCGGTATAGAGTCTGCTGTCAACAGGGCCTTCCTGCCCGCGGGTATTGCGGGGATCCAATCCCTGAGCCAGTCTGTCCACAGTGAGCGCAGCTTTTTTTGCGCCGAAAGCAGAATCCAGAACCCCGTTGGTCTTTCCGCTAACCAGTTCCTGCGCTTCGCAGAACATCAGTCCAACATCGGTTTTTGCGCAGGGAAACAGTTCATACCTTACATCATCCGACGCACACAGAACGTCAAACGATGCTTTTTTATCTTCATAGAACGCCGCATCGATGCAGCAGTTGAATTCAAATTGAATGTCCTTCCCCCGCAGACGTTTCAGTTCTGCCGCGAAAGCTTCATCATCAAGGAAAGGCGCGCATTCGCGCAGATAACTCTCATGGGAATCCTGAGTACAGAAAACGGTTACAGGATATGCTTTTTTCTCAAGTTCTCCTGCCAGCATCAGTGCAAACAGGCCTGAACCGAGCACGGCAGTACTTTTGCGCTTCTTACTGCGGAATACGCCGCCGAGCCTGCTCTGCTCTCCGAAGCGTGCAACAGCACGCTCGACCTCACTGATCAGCACTCCTTCGCCTACCTCATTCAACCTGCACTTTGTCTCGCAGGGGGCTTCGCAGCCTGCTGAAAGTATCAGAGGGAAAGGCGCAATCTTTTCATAAAGCTGGAGGGCTTTTTTGAAGTTACCGGAGGCCGCGGCCTCGAGAAATCCCCGCACATCAAGCTTGAGCGGGCAAGCAGCGCAGCAGAAGGGCGGCTCCTCGTATACACAGCGAGCCACCATGCTCTCCATTTCCTCTTTTGATATCTTGTTAACCTTATATACGTGTGTGGAGCCTCGCTCCTGTATCTGACTCATAACTGTCCCTCCGGGTCAATACGGAATGGAAACGGGGATGCGGGATAATTCCCACATCCCCATTATAACACGGGTATAAAATGCTCTACAAGAAGTTATCAGTTCTCCAGTGCCTTCAGAGCGGCAAGCACTTTGTCCGGGCGTGCCGGTATGCGAGTGATGCGCGCTCCGGTGGCATTATAGATGGCGTTCAGGATGGCGGGGTGAGGAGCATCCAGCGGTGCCTCGCCGCAGCCGGCAGCTCCATAGGGGCCGTTCGGGCGGTAGGTCTCGACATAATGCAACTCGATGTCATCGGGAGCGTCATTCGGGTAAGGTATACCACACTTGAGCAGGCTGGTCTCCTTCGACAAATCGTCAAAGTCCTCGCTCAGCGCAAGACCGATGCCCTGTACGAGTCCGCCATAGAAGTTGCCGTCGACAAGGAGTTTGTTCATGATTGTGCCGACATCAGCAACGCAGGTGAACTTCTCGACCTTGACCTTACCGGTCTGGGTATCGACGCATACTTCGGGGAGGAAGATGGTGTACATATAGGTGGCGAAGGGTTCGCCCTGGGCGGTGTCCTGATCCACAGGATGATCCGCGCAGTAGGTGGTTACCCAGTTGCCCTCGACCTTCAGCTTCTTGCCGTCGGCTACCATCTCGTCATAGGTGCGGTAAGTGCCGTCGTCCTTCTTCATCTCAGCGAGGAGTGCTTCTGCTGCGAGACGGCAGGCATTACCGGACATGACCTGAGAACGTGAGCCGCCTGCAGGGCCAGAGTTCGGAGTGTACTTGGTGTCATTCATGACGAGGCGGATCTGCTCAGGCTTGATGCCTGCCTGACGCAGAGTCTCATGAGCGGAGACGAGCGCACCCATATCAGCACCCTGGCCGTGATCCTCCCAGGAAACATATATGGTAACCGTTCCGTCCTTGTTCAGCTCAGCAAACGCGGAAGACGCGTCGACGCCGTCGAGTCCGCAGCCGTATACGCCGAGGGATACACCTATGCCGTATTTATAACGTCCGTCAGATGCGGCGTTCTTCTCGGCAACTCTCTTCTTTCCTGCTTCATAGAGCGGGCGGGCCTTGTCGAAGAGGGCTTCTTCGCAATACACATCAGGAGCATAGCCTGTCGGGATAGTGGTGTTTTCTGATGCCTTGTAGCAGTTCATGGCGCGCATCTCGAAAGGATCGATGCCCATCTTGGCCGCCAGGCAGTCGATGGCAATATCAGAGCCCATGAAGGACTGAGGTGAGCCGTATGCGCGGAAAGCAGAGCCCCATGCATGGTTTGTGAACACGGTCTGGCTCTTGTTGCGGATGGAGGGAATCCCATAGCCGGCGCCGGTGAACTGGCTCAGACGCATGGTGAGCAGGTCGCCAAACTCGGAGTATGGGCCGTGGTCGACATAGTTATCGCCCCAGAGAGCGAGGAGCTTGCCATCCTTATCCGCAGCGAGCTTGATGTGCATAAATGCAGGTGAACGCTTGCCGGTGTAGGTGATGTTCTGGAACTGGTTGAAGTTCAAGGATACGGGCTTGCCTATGATCTTGGCGGCAGCCCCGATAAGAGCCTCGTTCGTCGGTGAGAACTTGTAGCCGAAGGTACCGCCGGCATGGTTCTGAACGATGCGGAGCTTCTCCATCGGTACACCGATACCTGCAGCGATCATCGGCATATGCAGATGGATACCGATGGACTTGGAGTGCACGGTTACCATGCCGTCCTCATCGATATAGCCATAGCCGTTGTCCGGCTCGATATGCAGGTGGGGCTGACGTGAGCAGTAGCTCTCGATCTCGACCTGCTGTGAATCGGGTATGCTGTTCCAGTCGAAGTCAGGTCCCTTAATGCAGTTTGTCTCGTAGAAGACGTTCGGGGTACCAGGGTGGATCTCAATGGCATCGGGTGCCATTGCATCGAGCGCACTCATGTATGCCGGGAGCTCTTCGATATCTACCTTGACCGCATCGGCAGCGGCGCGGGCGTGCTCTTCTGTGTCTGCAGCAACGATGGCAATAGCATCGCCAAACTGGAAGATCTTGTCGGAGCAGAGCACCGGACGCTCAAATCCGTCGGTTTTGTTGTGCTTAGGAAGCATGACCAGGCCATTGATCTGGTTGGTGCCGCCGGCAGCGAGGATATCCTTGTAAGTAATGACCTTCACGACGCCGGGCATCTTTTCTGCTTCGGAGGTATCGATGCTCTTGATGTTGGCATGGGAGACCTTGGCCTGGGTGAGGGCAAGGCGCAGGCAACCGGGCATCTTCAGTGCGTCGTCGGCACCGAAGTCCCATGTGCCGGTAACTTTCTGTGCAGCGGAGGGACGGATGTACTTCGTGCCCTTGATGCTGTCGCCGGTGGGTTTGAATACGAGGTCTTCCTTGCTCATCTCACCGCGGAGAACCGCTGCTGCGTCCATGACTGCATCGACGAGGGGCTTGTAGCCGGTGCAGCGGCAGAGGTTACGCTGCTTGTTGAACCAGTCGCGAACTTCTTCTCTTGTGGGACTGGGATTATTCTCGAGAAGAACCTTTGCGCTGATTATGAAGCCCGGAGTGCAGAAACCGCACTGTGCGCATCCGTGGGCCATCCATGCAACCTGCAGGGGATGCATGTCGCTAAGGGTGCCGACACCTTCGATGGTGGTGATCTCGGCGCCATCGGGGACCTTGCTCATCTTTACAATGCAGGACTTGGTGACCTTGCCGTTCATGATGACGTTGCAGGCTCCGCAGTGGCCTTCGCCGCAGCCGATCTTACAGCCGGTCAGCAGCAGATGCTCACGCAGGACCTTTGCAAGAGTCTCGTCCTGTTCCAGGACCAGGTTCCGTGTGACGCCGTTGATGACAAGTGTTTTTCTTATCATACGTTTTCCTCCTGATAAATATAATTATTTTTATTATTCCCTGTTCAAGGGTCGTGCTCAGCAGTTCAGTGGCTGTGGCCGCCGCAGCGGTCGTGGTCGGGGCCTTTCCCGGAAACATCCTTCACGCGTTCTATTCCGCGAGGAGTATAGAAGACCAGCTGAGAAAGACTGCCGTCCAGATTCTCTCCGCTCAAGCGGAGAAAGTTTGCATTCTCGAAGTAGTCGATGGGAAGATCACGCCGGAAGACCTCACCTGTATTCTCATCACGGACTTCAATCGTTACCTCGTGCGCGATTATTTCAAAAAGCTCCTCGCCCATCGGTACCACCCCCTATATCTATACGTTATCATGCATTTATATTATACTCTTCAAAAAACTAAAGTACCAAGTTACAACAAAAAGCAATTCGCAGAAGTTGCGAATTGCTTTTTGTATATACTGTACAAGCTGATACAATATCATACAGACATTATTAACAAATTAAAAAGCTATTACCAATGTTCCGTTCACATCGCAAAGGGGCACGGCCAAAACTTTTCCGTGTTCCGCCTCCCAACGTTCCAATGCTTTTCTAACTCCAGGCAGCTTCGGGTCGTTATAGTCATGGAGTAGCAGGTATCCTCCTTTGTTGATCCGCGGCATGAAGAAGTCCAACCCCTCCAGTGTGCTCGTCTCAAGATCGGCATCCAGTGAGACAAGCGCAAATCGCTCCGCATCCAGTCCCACCGCTGTTTCCGGAAAGAGTCCGGGACGTATCACAGCCTTTTCAGGGTGCGGCAGTGCAGCAAGCACAGTCTCCACGGTGGTATTGCGGTGAGCCTCTCTGAATCCCGCTCCACAGTCCCTGCTCTCCTCCGGATCGAAGCCCGCAAATGTATCGAAAAGATAAATCGTTCTGTCAGGCAGGAGCTCATTTATCCAGCGGGCAAAGGCTCCCCTGTTCACTCCCAGTTCAGCAGTTGCTCCCGCAACATTTTCAAGTCTCATGCTGATGGCTTCAAGAGTCTTCAGGCGGACATAGTCGTTATCCGAACCAGGTCCCGAAATACGCTCCCTTTCCGTCCACAGCGGTACACGTATGAGTTTTTCGGAACAGCGAACTCCTTCAGTGAAATGCTCACCAAGCAGTTTTCCCGCCATGTCGTAGCTTTGATTCCGATCAACTGTCTTCATATGGTTTTTCAGATAAAAAAGCTTTCCGGCGCCTATGCCAAGTTTTGCACATTCTCTTTCCACATGCTCCGCATCGCGGCTTGCCACAATAAGGATGTCGAAATCGCTTCCGGCAAGCTGATCCAGTGAGATGACAGGCCTGCCTAAAAATGTTCCTCCGCCCTCACGTTCAACAAAGGCCTTGACTTTCTCCGCAGGCAGCGCCGAGTCGATAAGGCCGCCTGCACCGCATCCCGTGCCATAGACATATATCTTCATATTCATACCGCCTCTCTGCAACTATAATAACATGAAGCACCACCGGATGCACGAAAAAAGCAGCCGCATGCGATTTACAAACAAAAAACAATCGTTTATACTGATAAAAAATGATAACGGTCCGAAGCGAGGAGAATGGATCATGATCAATGCCGCCCTGATTGTAGCAGCAGGCATGTCTTCCCGTATGGGAGACTTCAAGCCCATGCTAAACATTGGCTCGATATCCATCGCCCAGCGTGTTGTAGCGACCTTCCAGCAGGCAGGTGTGGATAAGATAGTAATGATAACAGGCTATAACGCCACCATGCTTGAACGGCATCTGAGCGGAAACGGCATAGTGTTCCTTCGGAACGAGGAATACCGCAGCACTCAGATGTTCGACTCAGTATGCATCGGACTGCACTATCTGCGTGACAAATGCGACCGCGTGCTTTTCACACCTGTGGATATTCCGCTCTTTACGGCGGCAACAGTGCGCAGACTGCTTGAAACAGATGCCGCACTCGCCTGTCCCGCAGTGGACGGGGAGACAGGTCATCCTACGATGATCTCCGTCTCTCTCTTCGACAGCATTCTTTCCGACAGCGGAGATAAAGGACTTCGCGGTGCGCTCGAACGCTGCGGAGCTGAGATGCTGAAGGTCCCTGTAGAGGACAGGGGCATCCTGCATGATGCTGATACCCCGGATGACTACCGTGCTCTGCTCAGATACCACAATGAGCAGCTCGTGCGACCCGTTCTGAGCGTATCACTTGCAAGAGAGAAAGTGTTTTTCGACGGTCGTGCCGCCATGCTCCTGCAGCTCATCGATGAGACCCAATCCGTACGCAGTGCCTGCCAGCGGATGCAGATGTCATATTCAAGCGGTTGGAACGTCATCCGTACACTGGAAAGCCAGTTGAACCGCACTCTTATCAGACGCAGTCAGGGAGGGGCCGGCGGAGGCAAGAGCAGCCTGACTGATGACGGGAAGCAGCTGCTGGAGCACTATGAGGCTTTTTCCGAAGCGCTCCGTGAACAGGCCGTATCGCTATTTGATGATTACTTTGAGGGCATATTCTAATGCGCAGGATCTACTTTATACGTCACGCAAGGCCGGACATACCCTTTGGGGAAAGATGGTGTGTCGGCAGCAGAACGGACTTCCCGCTCGGGACATACGGACTGATACAAGCCTCGCTTCTAAGTTTTGAACCTGAACTGAAGAATCTTGATACCGTTTTCTGCAGCAGTCTCAGCCGCGCCCGCGAAACGGCCTTATCCATCTCACCTTCCCCAGTAATGATACCCGGCCTCGAAGAGCAGGATATGGGCGAATGGGACGGTCTTTCCTTCGCGGAGATAATGAAGGGCTGGCCGGAACTCTATGCCGCAAGAGAAAATGATCCTTATACTCTGCCGGAAGGTGCCGAAACCTATAAGCATATGGCTGAAAGGTTCAGAGGGGCAGTTTTCCGCTGCATCGCTGAAAGCGAGGGGGACATTGCCATTGTAGCCCACAAGAGCAGCATATCCACCATTACTGGCAGCCGTGAGGCACTCGGATGGGCAAGTGTGTCCACTGCCGAGTTTGATCATGACATGCTGAAAGTAACCGATATCGGAATTCAGCCTCATCCCGCTTTAAATGACGAGGTATGTGACAGGATGATGAGCGCCGCCGGTGCAGATGAGGCTCTGAGAGCACATTGCACGGCAGTGGCAGATCTTGCCTGTGAGATCTGCAGAATGCTTGAGGCAAAAGGGCTGCAGCCTGACATGTCGCTCGTAAGAAGCTCTGCACTTCTACATGACATCGCCCGTGCCCAGAGGGACCATGACGCTGTCGGAGCTAAATGGCTGCTTGAGCTTGGATATCCCGATGTTTCTGAAATAATACGTCAGCACCACGACCCTGACAGCACCCAGCTGAATGAGGCGGCGATTGTCTTCATAGCAGATAAGTGCATCCGCGGTGAAAGCCGCGTCACCATAGAGGAGCGTTTTGCGGGCAGTGCAGACCGCTGCCGGACCCGGGAGGCAAAAGCGGCTCATGCCGCCCGTCTGGAAACGACGCTTCGGATCAAGACGGAGATAAACAGGATCTCCGGAGATACTGTTATAGAATAGAGGGTACAGATATGCCAAATATATACGCAGAAATACTTTGCCGGCTGGCTGAAAATCAAGCCGTGTCACTTGAGACTGTGATAAGGAATGAATCCGGCAATATCAAAAACGGCCTCATACGCCGGCTCACCGGAGTAACTCCTGTGACAGACGTTAAAGGCCGCAGCTTTGCGCGCGTGACTGCTGAAGAAATCGAAGAAGGACTCTGCATCCGCGAGCCCGTGCTGCCTCAGGAGAGGCTCATAGTCCTCGGTGCAGGCCACATAGCCCTGCCGGTTTGCTCATTCGGAGCTGCCTGCGGCTTCTCAGTATGCGTTGTGGACGACAGGCCTGACTTTGCAAACCGCAGCCGCTTTCCTGATGCAGCCGAGGTGATATGCGACAGCTTTGAAAACGGAATTACGAAGCTTGAAGTCACGCCCTTTGACTATATTGTGGTGATCACAAGAGGCCACCGGCATGATGCCGACTGCCTGCGCGTCCTTCTACCGGGTACAATGCCCGCCTACCTTGGTATGATAGGGTCAAGAAGACGCACGACGGGGCTGCTTCAGATGCTCAGAGATGAGGGCTTCGATCCTGACCGCATTTCAAAAATATGCACACCAATCGGGCTAAACATAGGCGCCGTGACTCCAGGAGAGATCGCCATATCCATCCTCTCAGAGGTCATCGCCTACAGGCGGCTGCCCGAACACGGTGATCCCGACAGATACTGCAACGACTCCGACGTGGAACTTTCCACACTGCAATACCTGGCTGAAAACCACGACCCCAAAGCCATTGTGACAGTTATCGAGACCAAAGGCTCCACTCCGCGAGGCACAGGTGCAAAGATGGCCGTAAGCCCGCTTGGCAAAGTGACGGGCAGCATAGGCGGCGGATGCAGCGAAGCGGCTGTCATACAGGACGCAATACGCATCATCGGTACAGGCTGTTATAAAACAATGGATATTGACCTCACAGGCGAGGTCGCCGAGTCGGACGGCATGGTATGCGGCGGCACTATGAAGGTGCTTGTTGAAGATGCCTGTGAAGAATAAGATCAAGACAGCACTAAAAAACAGAGCGGATCTCTCCGCTCTGTTTTTTAGTTATCCGCAGATCAGCAGTGATCCACTCCTACCATAACGGAGGTCGCTTTTACCACCGCATATGCTTCTTTACCTACCTCGAGGCCAAGCTCTTTGATCGCCGCCATGGAGATCGTTGCGCTCATAACATTTCCGCCGCCGATATCAATCTTAACAATACCATTCACGGCGCCTTCATCGATACCCACAACTGTTCCCCTGAACTGATTTCTTGCACTGAGTTTCATATTATTCTATCCTTTCAATCATATAGTAATAAAATGTTTGCCGGAGCTATCCCGAGTTCCCCGGGAAACTGAGCCGGCTTTTTGTCCTTGGTCAGCCGCCACCATACAGGCGGGCTGTCCGGTTTTTGTCCTTCATAACGGAACTGGATTATTGTCTCGAATGGTTCCTCCATCTCCTCAGCAAAATGCACGGCAAAACGGTTATACTGTGTATTCGGGCTGAAGTAGTGAGCCCTCAGGCCAACAGCGCAGAGACCTTCCTCAACACGCTGCTTCGTCTCAAGTTCAATACCCCATTCCGGTACTTCCACAGTATGCTCATCTATACGCCGTGCCTTTGCGATGTTCTTACATCCGGTGATAACTGCAGCCTGAACGCTGCCCGGATCGGCAAACAGAGCCTTGGTGGATTTCAGCGCAAGAATACGGCCTTTATCCATAACAGCTATATCCCGGCTCATATTGTATGCCTCGTTCCTGTCGTGTGTCACCATGAGCACCTCACGGCCAAACCGTTCCAGCAGATCGCGCAGCTCCACCTTGAGAGAATCGCGCAAATGTCCATCGAGGGCAGAGAAGGGTTCGTCCAGCAGAAGAAGCCGAGGTTCGCTCACGAGAATGCGCGCCAGCGCCACTCTCTGCTGCTGCCCGCCGGAAAGCTGGGCAGGTTTTCTCTCCTCCAGACCTTCAAGCTGAAGCATACTGATCATATCACACAGGCGCTGCTGCCTTGATGTTCTGTTCCGTTCACGCCTGAGACCGCAGAGTATATTCTGCCGCACGGTCATATTCGGAAAAAGCGCATAGTTCTGGAAAAGATATCCTACGCGGCGCTGCTGCGGAGGCAGATTTATTCCGTTTTCAGAATCGAAAAGCACTCTCCCATCAAGTTCAATTATCCCTTCATCAGGCTTTTCTATGCCTGCTATGCACTTGAGAGTCATGCTCTTTCCGCAGCCTGAGGCTCCGAGCAGGGATGTTACCCCGTTTTCAGCATTAAAGTCCACATCCAAAGTAAAGCTGCCGAGCTGTTTACGAATGTCGACATGCAGGCTCATGACTTCACCGCCTTTTTCTGCCGCGCTTCCAGCATATTCACGCTCAGCAGCACCACCGTGCTGATGGCAAGATTCACCATTACCCAGAGAAATGCGCCTTTTTCATCGTTGGTGCGCCACAGCTGATAAACCGTAGTGGATATCGTTGCGGTCTTTCCGGGCGTATAACCGATGAGCATGCTCGTGGCGCCGTATTCTCCCAGCGCACGGGCAAAGGCGAGAACGGTCCCGGCAAGTATTCCCTGTCTGCAGGCAGGCATGCGGATCCGCCAGAATATGTAGGTGTTGCTGAGGCCAAGCGTCTGCCCAGAATAGGCAAGCGTCTTGTCAAAGCTTTCGAAGGCGCCGCGGGCTGTGCGGTACATCAGCGGAAAAGCCACTACCGCCGCCGCCAGCACCCCTCCGTACCAGGTCATAACAAACTTCACGCCAACTTTTGCGAGCAATATGCCCAGCGGCCGCCTCACTCCGAAAACGAGAAGCAGAAAATAGCCGCAGACAGTCGGCGGCAGCACCATCGGAAGCGTGAGGAACACATCAAGAACACCTTTTATCACGCGCGGCAGTCTTGCCGCATAATAAGCGAAAAAGATGCCTGTGAAAAAAACAAGCACGCAGCTTATGGCAGCAATACGCAGAGAGTTTACAAGCGGAAACCAGTCAAAACTCATAATCAATACTCCGAATTACGGCGGGCGGCGTTGATAAAGCGCCGCCCGTTATGGTCAGTTTTTCAAATCAGGATGCCGGTGAAAAGCCGACGCTCTCAAACACCGCAGTGGCCTCCGGTCCCTGCAGATAATCCAGAAACGCCTGTGCAGCCTCCGGGTTTTTGCTCACATTCAGGACTGCAGCCGGATAGATGACCTGTCCGCACATATCCTTTGTTGCAGTGTCGACGATGGTAAGTCCTGCAGAAAAAGCGTCTGTCGCATAGACAACTCCGCAGTCAACGCTGGCATGTTCCACCTGAGTGGTAACATCCTTGACATTGCTGCCATAGGTGATGATCTTCTTTGCAACAAGATCATCCTCGCTCAGCTCATAGTAAGCAAGGATCTTCTGCGTATACTGTCCCACAGGTACATCGCTGTTGCCCATGGCGAAGAGTATGTCTCCTGCCTTTAAATGCTCCACCAGACTGTCAAAGGACTCAATGCCCTTCGGGTTGCCTTCCGGAACGACCAGCGCAACCTTGTTCTCCAGCAGGTTCACACGGCTTCCCTGCAGCACATAGTCGAGTCCGTCAGGATTCTTTTCACTGTCGCAGGATGCATCGAGCGCGTTCATCTGCTTGGGAGCCGCGGATATGAACAGATCGCAGTCCGCATTCTCCTGAATCTGGGTTTTAAGAGTGCCGGATGAATCGAAGTTATAGGTGATGATCACACCGGGATTTGCCGCCTCATAAAGGGCTTTGATCTCTGTCAGCGTTTCGGTCATGGATGCCGCTGCAAATACAATGATCTCAACTTCCTTTACAGGTGCGGGCTCTTCAGCTGGAGCAGGTGCTTCGGCGGGCTGTTCCGCCGGTTTTTCCGCCTCTGGCTGTGATGCGGCGGGAGCGGCCGTCCGGCCGCAGGCTGCAAGCGCAAACAGCATCACGAGCGCAAGCAGCAGTGCGAGGTTCTTTTTCATTCTTTCTGTCTCCTTTCCCATATTTCAGGGAAGATATTTATATAAACACGGCTTTACGTGTTCATACACAGATGAAGAATATTTAATTGCAGGCCGCTGTTGTCAGGTACCTTTTCCGAAACCGCAGTTTGGGAAGTGGCAGACTTTGCAGTTAAGGCAAAGGCCGCCATGACCAAGTGCGGCAAGATGCTCCTTAGTTATGGGAGTATCAGTGACGAGATACGGCAGCAACAGATCGAATATCGTACGCTTAGCGTACATCACACAGCCCGGAAGTCCACACACAGGCCTTCCGTCCGGCATATATGAAACGAGGAACATAGCCCCCGGTAGCACCGGTGAGCCGTAGGAAACAATGTCAGCTCCGGAGTTCTTTATTGCAAGCGGCGTCTTGTCATCGGGATCAACGCTCATACCGCCACTGCACAACACCATCTCGCAGCCTTTGTCAAGCATGTCGAGTATGGCAGTGGTGATCTTCTCATGGTCATCGTTGAGGGTTACATGCTCCGTAATGACGCAGCCACCGAATTCACGGAGCTTCTGCTCGATTACCGGTGTGAATGTATCCTGAATGCGACCGTAGAAGACCTCGTTACCGGTGGTCACCACGCCGACTTTTTTGCTTTTTAACGGCACAAGCCTGAGAAGCGGTTCGCTGCCTGCCACATCTTTTGCCCGCTCCATCTTTTCTTTTTCAATAATCAGAGGGATAACGCGTGTGCCGCAAAGTTTTTCGCCCTCTTTAACGACGAAGCCTGACGCCCTGGTGGCGATCATCATCTCAGGGAGAGAATTCACTGCGCGAAGCCGGTCTATATCGATCAGGAGCAGTCCGTCAGTATCGGCTATAAGCTCTATCTTTCCCTCTTTGGGCTCGGTAGCATGCATATGCTCATTTATACATATATCACGCAGGATCTCCGCCGCCTCGTCCTCATGGAGCATGTTTTCATTGTTTTCCCAGATATATATGTTGTCCTTCCCGACGCTCAGCAGCACAGGCACATCCTCCAGCCGGATAATGTGCCCCTTCCGGAAGACCGGTCCTTTTTTCTCATCCCTTATTATCTGGGTGATATCATGGCAGAGCACATGTCCGACGGCATCCTCAGTCTTCATAAGCTTCATGGCGGCATTTCCTTTCCGCTTCATTCTTTTTCGAATATTTTTTAAAAGCAATTCGCTATTTGCATATTATAAAAGCAAAGCGCGCGAAAGTCAATTCCGCGCGCGCTAAAAGTAATAAAGAATGCTGAAAACGCTTAAAAAGTGAACTTATTCCATAACTGTGAGGTATTTTGCGCAGAAAGGTTTTATCCTCCCTCTGTCGTAGACATGCAGGCTGCAGCGGTGCAGCCGCTCTAAATTCAGGTTCATCGCATCCTGAAATGCCATTGCTGAAAGGGTCAGGCTCTCATGGCGCAGGCGATACAGAAACGTATCGAAATCCATCCCATCCGAAAAAAGCGCTTCAGGTACCGGTTCCTCCGGTGCGCGGCGCCAGTGCCTCGCCACATATTCACGGTTATCGCGCTCACAACCACGCACAGGTGAAGAATATGTGACAGAACTCAAGGGTCTGAGACCACCATCCGGTCTTAAAAGGAAGTTTGCGTGGAAACCGCAGAGCGGATGGTCGCATCGCGAAGGCATGAAGCTTGTGACGGGTATACCAGACTGTTCGCTTATATCCGCCATCAAATCATCCAGAGTATAACGTTCACTGTCCGCCGGTATTCCGGGATAGCGTCCGAAATAGGATACAGGCTGGAAGTGTATTCCCCTTACCGCAGGCGAGAATGCGCAGGCAAGACTAATGATGTTTCCCAGATCACCGTCGTTCACGCCTTTAACCACCGTGGGCACCAGCGTCACTCCCAGACGCAGTTCTCCGCATATTCTTATGGCTTCCTTCTTTATCTCAAGCAACGGAACTCCACGGAGCGACTCAAATATATCGTCCCTGGTCCCGTCAAACTGCAGAAACACTATATCGAGTCCCGCATCCGCCATCCTTTTCGCATACTGAGGCTCTCTGGCGATGCGGATGCCATTTGTATTAAGCTGCACATAGCTGCAGCCTGCTTCTTTTGCAAAACGCACGAGTTCATCAAGATCGTCCCGCATGGTGGGCTCTCCGCCCGAAAGCTGCAGCAGCGGATCTCCGCACTGTCTGACGATGTCCCGTATTGAAGCTTTCAAATCTTCAAGAGAAGGTTCATCTGTCCGCTCCCCTCCTCGGGCGAAGCAGTAGCGGCAGTGAAGATCACATCGTGAGGTAACTTCCAGCAACACGCAGCAGCTGCCTATCTCATGCTCGCTGCAGAGACCGCAGTTTCCCGGACAACTCAGCCCCTTATCATCCGGCAATTGCGGATTACCAAGGAGCCATGTTTCAAACCCGACCTTCCCGTGCCAGACCGGTACCTCATAAATCCCGTGTTCAGCACAGCTCTTTTCCAGGAGGATACATCCGTCCTTCTCCTGCACCAGCAAGGCTGATATGTTTTTCAGGCAAACCGGACAGACTGACCGGGTTTTTCGGATGATATCACCCATCTTATTCTCCCAGACCGAAGCGGTCTTTCCTGAAAACTGTAATCTCCAGCTGATACTTTTCTGAAACGCTCTTCACAGCTTCCCATACCATGGCGTCAAAAGTTTCATCATGGCAGACTGCACTGGCATTCAGAATCACAGCCAGATCCGTGCAAGGCTTCTCAAAGGGGTGCGCAAGTTCAACCGGACGGTCTGTTCCGATAATATCAGCTTTGCCGAAATCCCCCTCCTGACTCCATGCCAGAAGCTTGAAATGGGGAAGTTCATGGCCGGAGCTCCGCAACGCACAGCTTATCTTCCATGCAAGATCAGTGAGATACGTGCTGCCGTTGAAATCATTGCAGCATACCAGTGCACGGTACTGGAGAAAATATTCGC
This sequence comes from Oscillospiraceae bacterium, assembly GCA_024685535.1. Classification (GTDB taxonomy): domain Bacteria; phylum Bacillota; class Clostridia; order Oscillospirales; family Oscillospiraceae; genus Limivicinus. Next base: position 41,542 of record JAIKVS010000181.1, read on the forward strand.
TGAGACTGCCCATCGCATTCTGAAGATCATCCGCTTCATAGTCAATGTCAGGACGACGGAGCGATGCCTTACCGTTTTTCAGTGCAAGGCAAAGAGTATCGAGGTTTTCTCCGGTAAGAGCACTGATGGTCAGAACCTTGGCTTCCGGGTACTGAAGTCTGAGCCATGAAGATTCCTCCTCGCGCTCATCATCATCGATCAGGTCGATCTTATTCAGGACTATAAGCTCCGCCTCTCTAAGCTGCGCATCCAGGATAAATCCCATCTCTCCGGCCTCACCCCGGCGAAGGTTCATGACGTTATGCGGCTCCGTCAGCACAGTAAAGGGAGCGAGTTCGAACTGTCCGGGATGATCCTCCGTCAAACCATGATATACATGTTCCAATGCACCTACTCCGAAGCCAGGAATATCTGAAATAACCAGTTCACAGCCCTCATCATAGAAGGCATTCAAATTCTGCGCAAGCACATCATGGCAGAAGCAGATGCACTCCCCGGTGATCTGCCGGGAATTGCAGCCGCTAAGCTCTGCAAGCCTGTGATCCGCCAGCATCACGCCTTCTCCGAGATCATTGGAGATCATGGCCGCCCTGCCGAATCTTTCGGAATAAAACTTCGTCAAAGCCATCATTGCTGTTGTTTTCCCTGAACCGAGAAACCCGCTGAAGACCGCAAATTTTTTCATTCTCTTTCCTCTTTGAGCAGTGTTTAACAGATACAGCTTATTATATTTAATCCTCACTCTCTCCGTCAATACCCAGTCCGGCAATTGTTCTATATATCTAACCAGTGTTTGAATTTACGGGAAAAGCGCCGACAAAAGTTTATCCTTTTATATTCCTTCCGGGGGCTTGCGAATGCATATGACATGTGGTAGTATCCATACAGATAAGATTTAAAGTCTTTCAAATCACCTCAATCCCCCCTCTTAAAGATCCTGCGAACCGGTCATTCGCTGGGTCTTTTTTTTATTTTCAAGTACATATGGGAAGGCTCCGGCATCAAACCGGAGCCCATGCATAACTATGTAAAATTTTGTATATTTATTCAGCTAATAAACGATAACAGCAATCACACTCACTCGCTTATAGCATTCCTTCCCGCCCAGTAGGCGCGCTGATTCAGATCGACGAACTTTTCGGGAACGGTCTCCCGTATGATCTTTTCCCAGTCTATATCATCCATACCGAGTACAGCCGTCATGGCTCCGAAGAGAACCACGTTCATACATTTAGGATTGCCGAGAGAAGCCGCAATTCCCGCTGCATCGAACACATGGCATTTAAATGCCGACTGCATGGCTTCAACACAGCCTTCAGGATATTCGGCAAGGCCGGCAGACGTTGTTGCGCTCTGGAGAGCATAATCGTTTATCACGGCAATACCGTCCGGCTTGAGAAAGTCAGCATATCGAACAGCTTCCATCTTCTCAAATGCAACCATTATGTCCGCTGCTCCTTTCCCTATCACAGGAGAATACACCTTGTCCCCGAAATGCACCTGCGTGGAAACACTGCCACCTCTCTGGCTCATGCCGTGGACCTCAGACATCTTCACATCGTATCCCTTGCTAATAAGTCCGTTCACGAGGATCTTCGCCGTGAGAATGGCTCCCTGACCGCCAACGCCTACAAGGATAACGCTCTTTTTCATGGCTCAGACCTCCTCTCTGCTAATGGCGCCCTTCGGGCACACCTGAGCACATACCGTGCAACCGACACACTGGGTGGGATCGATCACAGACTTCCCGTTCACTATGCTGACAGCCGGGCACCCGACCCTGAGGCACATCCTGCAGCCTATGCATTTTTCAGGATCGACGCGGCACAGGCCTTTATCGTGCTTTATCCGCTTGATCATAAGGCAAGGCCTTCTGGTAATTATTGCTGCAGGCACTTCGGATGCTATCGCGTCCTCCACAGCTTTCTCCGTTGCAGCAAGATCCTGAGGGTCAACTATGAGCACTTTCTTATATCCGAACGCTCTCAGCACATCCTCTATCCTGACCGCTTCCGCCACCTCTCCCTGCAGAGTAAATCCTGTACCGGGATTGTCCTGGTGGCCTGTCATGCCTGTAATATGGTTATCCATGATTACAGGAACAACATCCGCCCTGTTGTATATTATCTCCACGGCTCCGGTCATGCCGCTGTGGAAAAATGTGGAATCGCCCACCACACCGAATATTTTTTTCGGATGTCCGCTCACCTCAAAGGCCTTGGACATGCCGGCTCCGGCTGAAAGCCCCGCGCCCATACATATGCATGTGTGAGTGGCGCTGAGAGGCGCATTACCGCCGAGAGTATAGCAGCCTATATCGCCGGTCACTATAACGTCCTTATGCTTTGCAATTGTATAGAAGAATCCGCGGTGGGGGCAACCGGGGCAAAGCGTTGGCGGACGGGACACCGCCTTGACCGGCAGTTCCTTCACCTCCGGCTCAGTGCCGTAGATCATCTGTCTGAGGCGCTGGGGATTGAGCTCATACATGTTGCTCACCAGCTCCTTGCCGGTACAGTCAATCCCCGCAGCCTTTATCTGCTGCTCCATGAAGCCCTCGAGTTCTTCGATCACATATAGTTTCTTCACCTTTGAGGCAAATTCCCTTATCAGTTTCATAGGCAGAGGGTTAGTGAGCCCGAGCTTCAGGAAGCTCGTACCCTCTGGGAACACCTCTTTTGCGTACTGATAAGCAATGGACGCGGTAATAACGCCTATCTCACCATCGCCGTATTCGACCTTGTTGAGAGGGCTGGTGCAGCCGTATTCCTCAAGTTCCGCCAGCATCTGCTCCACTTTCACGCGTTTTTTATATGCGCGGCCGGGCGAGCAGTCGTTCTTGAAAACGTCCTTCACATATTCCTTTGCAGGGACCTCCGTGCGATCGCCAAATTCCACCAGGCTCTTTGAATGGGAAATGCGAGTTGTGGAACGGAACAGCACCGGCATATCGAAACGTTCGGATATCTCAAAGGCCTCGCGCATGAAATCCTTGCACTCCTGTGAATCGGAGGGCTCCACGAGAGCAATTTTGGCAAACTTCGCATATTGGCGGTTGTCCTGCTCATTCTGGGAGGAATGCATGCTGGGGTCATCCGATGTGACTATAACAAATCCTCCGAGCACACCGTTATAGGATGCCGTGAACATAGGATCTGCCGCAACGTTAAGACCAACATGCTTCATCGCCGTCAAGCTCCTGACACCTGCGACCGCCGCACCGTAGGCCATCTCAGTGGCCACTTTCTCGTTCGGGGCCCATTCACAGTAAAGCGCGTCCTTATACTGCGGGAGATTTTCGAATATCTCCGTGCTTGGAGTCCCCGGATAGGCAGAGCATACCTTTACGCCAGCTTCATATGCTCCCCGGGCGATGGCCTCGTTGCCCGAAAGAAGATATCTCAAGACAAAAACACTTCCTTTGACCATGTATTGTGTATTAAACCAAATAACAGTATAGCACTTCCGCCGGAAAAAGAAAGTCCGTTTTTGTTCAATTTACACATTTGCCTATGTCACAGATATTTATTTGTGATATATTTTCACCAACTTTGCTGTCTGAAACAAGAAAAACGGGCAGCTGCCGAAGCAACCGCCCGCATCGTTTTCAGTTATATCAGTACTTTCTGCTAAGTATCAGATAAGACACCCAGTAAACCACAAGAACAAGGCACACCGAATAAGCAAGCAGCAACTGTATGGTACGCTCGCCCATGACGCCTGCGATAACTGAACCTGTTCCCTCTATAAGCACCATCATAAATCCCGTCCAGGACCAGCTTTTCATACGGATATAGCTGATCCTTTCATCGCCCGTCTCCGTGTCGATTTTTCTGCGATACTCCTCATCCTTCCTGTATTTCAGGTTTCTTACAGTATGCAGTGTACCAACGGCTATGAGCGCAGCACCCATTCCCGCGTAGACGGGTTCACCGAGCACCTCCGTAACTGAAAGCACCAGCAGCACTGCGCCCGCAATCATCCAGAATATGCTCAAGGCAAGCCTTTTATTGTTATAATACATGTTCATTCCTCCTCGAATATGAATACTTCCTCAATAGTTCTCCCGAACATCTTCGCTACCTTGTAGGCAAGGCCGATGGACGGATTATACCGGCCGTTCTCCAAGGAACTGATAGTCTGCCTCGAGACACCAAGAGCCTTCGCAAGTTCTTCCTGTCTTATGCACTTTTCATTTCGTAATTCTTCTATACGGTTTTTCAACTCGTCACCTTCCGCCGCTTAATGTAAAGCTTGCTTTACATCTTTATAATAGCACTCGCTGCTTTTTATGTCAAGCACGCTTTACATCATTCATTTTAAATCTCTGAATCTCCTCAGTTCGACACACTGCCGAGCCTGAAGAGACAAGTTGAAAACAATATTCTTTCGTGGTATTATTTGTTCCGTCATACTGAAAGGACGGTGAGACTGGAAAATGCAGACAGCACTGTATATCCTGCTTTGCATCCTCATAGGTTATTCTCTCGGCAACTTCAGTCCATCCTACCTGCTCGGGCGAAGAAAAGGCTACGACATAAGAGAGGAAGGCTCCGGCAACGCCGGCGCCACAAACGCCTTTCTTCTTCTCGGGAAGAACGCGTTCTTTCTCACCGCCATTCTGGACATTCTGAAGTCTTTTGCCGCATATAAGATATGCCAGCTTATCTTCCCCACGCTGTCCGTTGCAGGTCCCATCGCCGGTTCATCCTGTATTCTCGGCCATATATGGCCGGTACTAATGCATTTCCGCGGTGGAAAGGGGATGGCAAGCCTCGGAGGAGTGATCCTGGCCTGGGACTGGAAGTGGTTTCTCATCCTGCTGGCTACAGCCATTCTGATCGCTTTCGGAACAAGGTATGTCTGCCTCGTAGCGCCGATAATGTCTCTATTATTCCCGGTGATCCATTATTTTCTCACCCGAAACCTCATCGCCTCGCTCATCCTTCTCATCCCTGCTGTGCCGATATTCGCAAAGCACTGGGAGAATTTTAAAAGGATCCGGACCGGAGAGGAGATGCGAACGAGCTTCATATGGAACAAAGAGGGTGAGCTCAAAAGGATCGGTAAATGGAACGAAAAAACTGAGTCGCAGCTTGAAAGACGCAGCAAATAACTTCAAAGGCATAAAAAAAGCACCCCTTCAAGGGGTGCTTTCCTGTTTTTTCAGCGAATCTGTCCGTCTCCGCGGATAACATATTTATAGCTGTTCAACTCTTCAAGACCCATAGGTCCGCGGGCATGCAGCTTCTGAGTAGAGATGCCCATCTCGCAGCCCAGGCCGAATTCGCCTCCGTCCGTGAAACGGGTGGAGCAGTTGACGTACACTGCGGCAGAATCGACGAGTGCAGTGAACTTTTTTGCATTCTCATCATTCTGCGTGAGTATGGCATCACTGTGTCCTGTTGAATGCTCTGCTATATGAGCAATGGCTTCATCGGTGCTGTCCACGATGCCGACAGCGAGAATATAGTCGAGAAATTCCTTATCGAAGTCATTCTCTCCGGCAGGTACTCCCGGGATGATCTTCGCTGCGCGATCATCCAGCCTGAGCTCCACAGGTACAAGTCCGCGGGCAGCTCTGTCATCAGTGAGGCATCGGCAGAGCTTCGGCAGGAAATCCGCAGCGATGTCCCTGTGCACAAGCAGGACTTCCTCCGCGTTACATACGGATGGGCGGCTGGTCTTTGCATTCTCAATTATACGCAGGGCCTTATCCTGATCAGCTGAAGCATCTACGAATATATGACATATGCCGGTCCCTGTCTGGATACAGGGCACCTTGGCATTCTCAGTGCAGCGGCGGATGAGTCCGGCGCCGCCGCGCGGGATAAGCATATCAATGAGCCCTACTGCGCGCATAAGTTCATCTGCGCTTGCGTGATCGGTATCCTCTATGAAGCCGACAAGCGCACCCGGCAGGCCTGCGTCCTCAAGCCCATGGCGGATGGCCTTTACTATTGCTTCATTAGAGCGGAAGGCTTCCTTTCCTCCGCGAAGCACAACCGCGTTGCCGGATTTGAGCGCAAGTACAGCGGCATCGGAAGTAACGTTCGGGCGGCTCTCATAAATTATGGCTATTACTCCCAGAGGAACCGAGGTCTTCTCTATTACCAGCCCGTTCGGTCTTTCCACGCGGCGCAGCACCTTTCCCTCGGGGTCCGGCAGTTCCGCCACCTCGCGAACTCCCTGTGCCATCCCGGCGATGCGCTCAGGCGTGAGGGTAAGTCGATCGATCATGACGTCGCCGTATTTTTCCGCGGCGGCCTCAACATCTGCGCGGTTAGCGGCAAGTATTTCCTCCTGCTCCGCGATAAGGCGGCAGGCTATCGCCTCCAGAGCCGCATTCTTTCTCTCTTTTGACGCTGTGAGTGCAGGTAGCGCTGCTCTGGTCTCCACCAGGATATCATGCGTTTTCCTCATCGTTACTGCTCCTTTCCTATAAATCTGGTTCCGGCCTGTTTTCCTTCAAGCACGTCATATATCTGCAGCGGTTTTGCACCGTTGAGGATCAGCATATCGGTACCGGCTTCCATGCATATCTCGGCAGCTACTAGCTTTGTGGTCATGCCGCCCGTTGCCAGCGCAGTGCCGCCTCCGCCGGCGCTGTCGCGCATCTCCGGGGTGATCTCCCGTACCTCAGGGATGAGTTTTGCGTCCGGATCCCTGCGCGGGTCTGAAGTATACAGCCCGTCTATATCCGAAAGTATTATGAGCAGGTCCGCCTTTATACTTACGGCCACAAGCGCTCCCAGCGTATC
>JAIKVS010000180.1 GCA_024685535.1 Oscillospiraceae bacterium
TTCCGGCATACTTATGCCAATGTCTTCTCTGCCGTCAAAATACGGTATTGGCAATCTCGGTGAAGAAGCCAGAAAGTTTATCGATTTTCTGGAAGAAGCCGGTCAGACATACTGGCAGCTGCTGCCGCTGGGCCCTACGAGCTATGGCGACAGCCCCTATGCTTCACCATCAAGTTTTGCCGGAAATCCGTATTTTATCGATCCCGATGAGCTTATCAGAGAAGGTATGCTTGCGGAAGAAGATGTCGCAGGGACAGACTGGGGTGCTGAGCCGGATAAGGTGGACTACGGACTTGTTTATCAGAACAGGTTCAGAATATTGCGGAAAGCCTATGATAACTCCAAAGATAAACTGTCAGAACGTATCGTGGAGTTTCGCAGGAAGAATGCAGCCTGGGTGGAGAATTATGCGCTTTTCATGAGCCTCAAAGTCCATTTCGGCATGGTGAGCTGGATTGAATGGCCGGAAGAAGTAAGAATGCGTAAAGCGGATGTGCTGGACTACTACAGATGGGAGCTCGCAGATGAAATAGGCTTTTGGGTGTTCACACAGTATATGTTTTATGACCAGTGGACCAAACTCAGAGCATATGCGGAAAAGCACGGAGTCAGGTTTATAGGCGATGTCCCGATATATGTAGCTCTCGACTCGGCAGATGTATGGAGTGAACCTGAGTTTTTCCAGCTTGATGAAAAATATGTGCCCACTGAAGTAGCCGGAGTTCCGCCTGATGATTTTACAGCTGACGGACAGCTCTGGGGAAATCCCTTGTATGACTGGGCAAAAATGAAATCAGACGGATACGGCTGGTGGATACGCAGAATAGAGGGCGTGGCAAGGCTGTATGATGTAATACGTATTGATCATTTCAGAGGGATAGAAAGCTACTGGGCAGTGCCTTACGGAGATAAAACGGCGGCAAACGGAAAATGGAAAAAGGGACCGGGTATGGAACTCGTGGGAATGTTAACCAGCTGGTTTTCCAATCTTGAATTTATTGCTGAAGATCTTGGTTATCCAACGCCCGAGGTTAAGAAACTACTCAGCGACTCAAAGCTTCCCGGTATGAAGATTCTGCAGTTTGCGTTCTACGCCGATGGAGATTCGGATTATCTTCCTCATAATATTGAGAGAAACAGTGTGTGCTATATTGGCACTCATGATAATGAGACCACCTTGGGATGGCTGAAGACGGCTCCGGGCAAGGATCTTGTCTTTGCAAAAGAGTACATGCACAAGTCAGATGATGAAAGTTGGTGCAGAGCATTTATACGTACTGGCATGGCATCTGCCTCCAACCTCTTTGTATGCACCATGCAGGACCTGCTTGAGCTTCCCGGAAACTGCCGCATGAACACACCCGGCAATCCCCAGGGAAACTGGTGCTGGCGCATGCTGCCCGGAGCACTTAACAGCAAGCTTGCTGAAGAGCTGAAAAAAATGACAGTGCTGTACAGAAGAGAAGCGGAAGTGAAAAAAATCCTCGACTAATCAGCGCTTATCATATAGAATAAGAATATAATTAAACAATAAATTATTATCAGTGAGGTAAACGTGATGGCCTATAAGATCTTCGCTATAAACCCCGGATCCACATCCACCAAGGTCGCTCTGTTCAACGGGGAGGAATGCCTGTTCAGTAAGAGTATTTCCCATAGTGCCGATGAACTCAAGCAGTTCAAGGATATTTCCGAACAGTATGAATACCGCACACAGATCATAATGAATGAGCTTGCCGCTGTGGGATTCACTCTTGACGATGTCGACGGCTTTGTCGGAAGAGGCGGCGGACTCCTCTCAATGGAAGGCGGCACATACGACCTTGATGAAGTCGTACTTGAACACGCAAGGACCTGCTTTAACGGTGTTGTTCATCCCGCATGCCTAGGACCGCAGATAGCGCATGCGCTTGCCGTTAAATACGGCAAACCCGGTTTCGTCGTCAATCCGCCGGATACAGATGAATTCTGTGATCTTGCCAGAATGACCGGAATAAAGGGCGTTTACCGCACATCACATCTGCATGCTCTCAATCTGAAGGAAACAGCGATTCGCCATGCTCACAGCATAGGAAAGAAATATGAGGACTGCAACTTCATAGTCTGCCATCTGGGCGGCGGTGTTTCCGTATCTGCACATTGCAAAGGCAGAATGATAGATGGCAATGATATCGTCGGAGGTGACGGACCCATGGCACCGACACGCTGCGGCACGGTTCCCGTGGTAGGTATACTGGATTATCTCGCAGGCGGGGTAGATGTTAAGTCGCTGAGAGCTATGATGATGAAGACCGGAGGTTTCCTCAGCCTCTGCGGGACTGCGGATGGCCGTGAACTGACCGAAAGAGCAAAGAACGGCGACAAGGAAGCCGAACGCACATGGAATGCCTTCCTTTATCAGACAGCCAAGTATATCGGAGAAATGGCAGCAGTGCTTTGTGGCAAGGTCGACGGAATTCTGCTTGGTGGCGGTCTTGTCCATAATAAGGACCTCGTTGCATATATAAATGAGCATTGCGGCTGGATCGCACCTGTGTTTGCTTATCCCGGAGAATTTGAAATGGAAGCCATGGCAGCAGGAGCCATCCGCGTTTTGGATGGAGAGGAAGAACTTAAAAAATATGCCGGTGTTCCTGCATGGACCGGCTTTGAAGATTAAGCGTTTTATAAAGATTAAAAAGAAGCGGGACCGGTAAGGTCCCGCTTCTTTTTTCTTATGCAATATCAGCAGTAGATAGGATCAAGTACAGTGTCTATATCAAGTCGCCCGACTTGATCTTGCAGGTGGTGAAAAGACTACATCTGGATATCAGCTATCAGGTGGACGGTACGATGCACCGCAACACGATTATGGTAACAATCTGCCTATACAGGTAGAATTTGAAAATATGCAC
>JAIKVS010000186.1 GCA_024685535.1 Oscillospiraceae bacterium
GTGTGACCTAAAGCACTGATAGCAGATGCTGTAGTGATAGACTCAGTGCCGTCGGAGTCAGCGAACAGTGCTCCGTTTGCGGAGAACTGTTCGCTGACTCCGACGGCACTGAGTCTATCACTACAGCATCTGCTATCAGTGCTTTAGGTCACACGCTGACAGCGATTGATGAAGAACCAGCAACCTGCACGGAACCCGGCCATGAAGCCTATTGGCAGTGCTCTGTCTGCGAGGCTTTGTTCAGCGATGCGGCTGGCGAAAATCAGATTGAAGCGCCGATAGTTATTTCGACGACAGCCCATGTTCTTGAACATAGGGAGGCCGTTGAACAGACATGTACAGAGCAGGGCAACATCGAATGCTGGGTCTGCCAGAATTGTGAGACACCTTTCTCGGATGCGAACGGTACGAGCGCTATAGAATGGGAGGATGTATTCCTTGACGCTCCCGGACATGATCTGACACCGGTGGCTGAAAAGCCTGCGACCTGTACAATGGCAGGTATAAGCGCATATTGGCAGTGCTCCGTGTGTGGCGACTTGTTCTCTGACTCCGAAGGGACCGAGTCTATTACGACAGCGGCAGCGATCAGCGCTCTAGGACATGATTATGCAGCAGTCGTCACTGACCCGACATGCACCGGGCAGGGCTACACGACCCATACCTGCTCGCGCTGCGGAGACAGCTATGCAGATACATATACCGACTCGCTTGGCCACATCTGGGGCGAGCCGGAGTGGAACTGGCAGGGAATTGAAAGCGCTGATGCTACATTCACCTGTGAGCGCGTTCCCGATCATACCGAAACTGTAGAGGCGGATTCTATCGAATTGCAGGAAGAACTGTGTGTTGAGCCGGATATCGACGAGGACGTAGCAGGAAAGGATGTCTACATGGCTACGGTTATACATGAAGGAACGGAATATACCGATTATAACGAAGTTCCGGTCCTGTTGACGCCGGAACTGCCTGAACAGCTGTTCCTTTCCGACGGGATAGGTCTCGACGCCGAAGAAGCTGAAACTGTCAGGGAACTGCTGAATGCCTATCTATCCGATCATCCCGCCACTTACAATGACGATGGGCTTGACGGCACATACAGCTTTGAAGGCAATCTGCTTGAGGTCGTTTCCACCTCTTCAAATATCCCCGACGGGACCTTCGAAGTCACCGTGACCTTTGATCCTGTAAACAATGCCTTTGACAGTGTCAGTGCGACCACGCAGATCTATATCATCAAACCGCTCTCTGATGGCTAGAGCATAATACAAAACACTCAGGCGCTTCCCCGAAAGGGGAAACGCCCGATTTTTATGTGATGAAATGCATTCTGAGGAAGGGGTGGAACGGAGGAAAGGTGTTCACTTTGGCACTTTGGCACTCGGAAATGGAACTCGGAAAGGTGGTTGCCCATATGATCGATCGGCGTTATCATCTGTCAGCATGGAGGTGGCGCTATGAGATTGGGATATGCAAAAGGTAACACATTATAAATTGATCAACGAGGGCAGGCAGAGATGGTCAGGGAAATGAGTCTTGATAAGCTATATGTGGACAAGACAGATGAAAACATTGCTTTGAAGCAGTTAGTAGCATACTCCAGACGAGGTGATACTGTTGTTGTGATCGACATCCGTGATTTCAGTAATTCCGCGGGTGGCTTCTTCGATATTCTTGCGGATTTTGCAAAACAGGGAGTAAACATTTATTGTTCTGCCCAAGGAATAGATACAGCGACATTTGAATGGGCTGCAATAATGAAGGTACTACGTATCTAAGGAGGCGTATTATTATGGAAAGTTACCGCTTTTTAGAGCTTGTTGAAAAGGAAAATGGCTTTGAATTCTATCAGGCCTTTCGCGATGAAGTCGACTGGGTGATAGGCGGCAAGGGCGATACTTTTTGGTTTACGGTCTTAAAGGATCAGTCTGTCAGGGAAACATACATCGGAACGCTTGAGAACGGTGTATGGACAGACCGAAAGATCAAGGGCAAAGGAAAGAGGAAGACCGTAACGGAGATGCCCGCGGGGAGCACCATTGAGCGCATAGAGGAAAGAGCGTACTATATGCAGGGTGAAAAGTGGGTCGCGGACAGAAAGCCAAGACTGATAGAAGATGCCCACCCGCATTATCACTATGTCTACGGCATTGGTGACAAGGCCCTGGACGTATCGGAGGCCTACGGGGTGAGCATCGCGTACTCTGATATTAAAGAGCTTTCCGCAGGTTTTCACCTGAGGTATCTGTATAAAGGCGAAGAAGTGGAGATCCCGGACCGGTAACAGACTATACCGGTCCTTCGCTACATCTGAAGCGGAATATCCTTCATGACCTGGGATTTTTCTTCCATGGTCATGGTGTTCGGGTCCTTGAGATCCTTTCCTCCCTGCTGCTTTTCATCGACGCTCTTAAGAGCCTTGATGTAGGCGTTCATGAGCTTTCCGTTTCCTTCAGCGATGTAGTCTGTTATCTTATCCGCTCCTTCTTTGCGGAACATCTCCTTAAAGGAATCCTGCATGCGTATATAGGCTATGCCCTGTTCGAGGCGGTTGGGATCCAGGCGTTTCTGCTGGCTGTCATAGGTCTGGGACTGGCTGTTTATGGTCATGGCGTAGATCACCTTCGCGGCGGCTCGTTCAGCTTCGTTCTTTGTCCAGCTCTTTTCGCTGCGATCGTCAAGGATGCCGAGCTGACAGTTGTCAATGGCTTTCTGTGTCGGTGTGCGAAGTCCAAGTCCGTCTTCCATGACGTCCAGTATCTGAAGGGTGCGTCTTGCAGCGTCGAATCGGTTCTCGCCTGCTTCGTGCAGGAATCTGAAGCTGCTTCCGTTGTTTGTCTTCTTCATGCAGTAATTAAGTGTCGCTGCTCTTGCGGAGCTGAAAGCTTCTTTAATGCTGAGCGAATCAAGGCGTTCGGTATATTCCTCCGGAAGTTCCGGAAGCTCCTGACCCTGTATCTGCATGAGTTTCAGTCTCAGGAGGTTCTGAGCCATTACCATCTGCTGATGTTCCTGCGAATCGGTCGAACTTAAGAACCACCCGCTCTTGCGCACTTTCAGCTCGTCGCAGGTCTTTATGAGTTCGTCCTGTGCGGATGAGAACGAATCTGAATTGATGACATTGATCCTTGCTTCGTTCAGGGTATCTTTCATATCTGCTGCCTCACGCTCTTCTGGTGATGCTTTTGCCTCTATGAGATTATAGATGCCAAGAGCAGCGTGGCGAAGCGATTCTTCTTTGTATTGCGAGTTTAAGAAACCGCTCTCAATAGCATCTGCTTCCTTAACTACTTCCTCGACGCGGTCCCTGACCATGCTCAGATCCAGTTTTCCTTCTTTCTGGAGCCTGTCGATGAGCGCGTCGGTATCCAGCCGCTTTTTCCAATCAGGTTTAGCGAATTCCTCCGCCATCTTTATGGGATCGAACTCAGCTTCCGGGAGGAGTATAGCGTGCTGATACAGTACTTCCTTCTGCTCTTTGCTGAGTGATTGGAGGGCCTTCCATTTCTCTGTGTATAAAGACAGTTCGTGCGCGGCGGCGGCTGTAGCCAGGGTGACCGTGCCCAGGATCCGTGAGCGGTCCTTTGGGTCGTCTGCAAGAGATGCGACATTTTCAAGGGCGCGGTTGCAGAGCATTCCTGTGTCATTGCTCCAGGCACCCTCAAAATTCGATCCGGCTTCGGTGGAACTCAGTCCGTAGACAAGTTTTGCACCGGTCGTCTTTTTTGTATGAAGACCGTTATCCTTTATATGTCTTTTAACATCTTTTGATAAGACCTTGGCAGGATCTTCAAGCAGTTCTTTTACGCTGCTTTTTGTGTTTTTGCTCAAGGCGTACAGGCAGAAGGCGCCGTTTACCTGGGAGTGGCCGGCAAAGTCCTCAAGGTGCTCAAGAGGTACGGGGTTTTCGTCACCGTTGGGCCTGGTGGAATTGATGTTTCCGGAGAACACTCCCGTGGGATGCTTTTGAACAGTCTTCAGCATCTCGTCCATTTCGCGCTTGGTGTTCTGATAAGCCTCATGAGCCTGCCTCAGCTTGTTCATATCCTTTTCAGCCAGAGCTTTAATGATATCTTCGCGCGCAAACGCAAGCGGCCAGTAAGCGTAGTATTTGGTCCCCTGCTCAGATAAGAAACGCTGCTCCCCGGGTTTGCTTCCTGGAGCGTTTGAAACAGTCTTTCCCTTTATCTGGTACTTTTCTACACCTATCTTATCCATTCGGTCTGTTATGGAGATCAGATCGTTCTTAAGATCTTCAGGTACTCCCGGCTTCATTTTCCTCATGGCTTCGATATCCTGCGGACTCAGTTTAAGATCCGCTGGTGAATCCAGGTTCGTCGAATAAAAATAACCGGATCTTGCAGTGGTCGAAGGTATATGCGGAAGCTTCTGTTTGTACTTTCCGTTTTCCACAGTATCAATGAAATCGTTCTGATCATCGAAGTGGATCCCGTTCATATTAGACTGCATTCCGGGGATCTTGCCTCTATCGCCGTCTACTTTGTCGAGATAATCAAGCGTTTTTTGTGATGCTACCGCAAGGTCTTCCTTTATTTCATCGAGAAGTTTTCTGTTTTCCGCATCATCAGCAGGAAGCGTCTTTTTAAGCGCTTCTATCTCATCGGCATGCGGATAGTCCAGCTTTTCTTCCCTTTTGATCGAAGGGTCGCTGGGGGCCTTTATTTCAGGAATCTTAAGGGACGTTTTTTCTGCCTCTTCAGGACCTATCATCTCCTCCAGAGACTCTATCGTCTTTTCCCAGTTCTGTCCGAAGGTGGCATCGTTTAAAAGCCAGGTCAGCTTTGTCTTTCCTTCATGAGTGTTCGGATCCAGGCGCTCGTCATACATCTGCTTGGTGAAGCGGGCCCTTCTGTTCTGCTGGATATTCTTTTCGTAGAACTCGTCCTGCTTTTCTTTGGGCAGCTTCCTTAAGCTCTCTAACAGAATAGTTCCTAGAGCGTCTTTAATATGATCGGTGTCGATGCGCTTTTTAAGATCCGCCATGTTCTTTTTAGGATCTTCTTTAAAGGCAGGTGCCGGAGCGTTATTTATTATGTTCAGTTCATTGATCTTGCTTTGTACGGCCTGAAGCAGTATTCCCATAATCGTTTCCCTTCCTGATATGTTAATTATTAAATAATCTAATTATAAGTATAGTCGATTTGCAGTTTTTTTAAATACAGGTAAGTGGACTGCGTTTAGTTTTTAGCAGTGGGTTGATCGCTCCCATATGGGTACAATCTCCTTATCCTTCAGGCACAGTGTGCCAATCTGTATTCTACCGGACTCATATAGCCCAGGTATGAATGCATACGTTTTCTGTTGTAGAATATCTCCACGTATTCAAAGATATCTTGTTTCATCTCCTCTATTGTAGCATAGTTATTCAGATATATGCACAGTGATCAAGATATTAAGATATATAACAGTTGTTCCAATACGCTGATTGCCCGTCTTGTAGCAGTATAGCGGCACAAATATCCAAATATTAACAATTTAAAACGAACACAGTTTCCGCGACGATGGCGTTATAAGGCAGGCAGCGATCAAGGACGAACAGTAAACGTTCGGAAAGCTTAACAGCAACAAAATACGGGTGCTTCCCTGAAAGGGGAGGCACCCTTTTTTGTGCATAGATCAATGATGAAGTATGATAAGATAATATTATGATTAAACTTGTTCCAGACAGCGATATTAAAGTTAAGAAGCTGAATATATGCGGGATATCGACACTCATTCTCAGACCTGCAATGATCACCGGGGTCCCGGTTGCTGTTCTTTGGATCCATGGAGGCGGCTATATAACAGGGATGAAGGAAATGGTTTATATGAGCAGAGCCATGGATCTTGTTAAGAAATACGGAGTGACTGTGTTTTCTCCCGGTTACAGACTTGCATGGCAAAAACCTTATCCTGCGGCGGTGGATGACTGCTATACAGTTCTGGGATATATCGATAAGAATCGCGATGAGTTTAAGGCTGAAAAGATCATGGTAGGCGGCGAAAGCGCTGGCGGCGGCCTTGCGGCTGCGGTATGCATGATGGCGCGGGATCGGGGACTTCACGTCGATTTTCAGATGCCTCTTTATCCGATGATAAGCAACATCGACACGGAAAGCTCAAAAGACAATCATGGCAAGATATGGAATACGCGCAGAAATCACCTTGGATGGCGCATGTATCTAAGATCTGAAGCTAAGAAAACTGTGTCCCCGTATGCGGCTCCGGCGCAGCAGACTAACTATAAGGGACTTCCGCCCTGCTATACTTTTGTGGGTGACGGAGAGCCATTTTATAAGGAGACATTGGACTATATCGCAAATCTTCAGGCTGCCGGCGTGGATGCAAAAGCAGATGTATATCCATCGAACGTGCACGCCTTCGATATGCTCTGGCCTGACTCGGAAATAAGCAAAGCTGCGATAAGCCGGTTCAATGAATATTTTGAAATGATCTTAAAGCAGACCGGGGTATTATGATCCCGCATCCGGAAAAGTTTGCAGAAAAAAAGAATGATCAGCATAAAATACGGAAACACAAATACTTTTTTCATACAAGGTGATTATGGCGGGCTTCTTGTTGATACTGATTATGCCGGAACCATATCAGCCTTTTATAAGGCATTGAAGCATACCGGGATCAGCGTAAAAGACATAGAATACGTAATGGCAACGCATTATCACCCGGATCATATGGGATTGATAAGCGAGCTTATGAAGCTGGGGGTAAAGCTTCTGCTCATAGATACGCAAAAGGACTATATCCATGATTCAGATAAGATATTCGAAAGAGATAAAATACCGTATACGCCGATCGATAAGATGCAGGCAACGATCATCTCCTGCGAAGAAAGCAGAGACTTTCTAAGGGAAATGGGTATCCCGGGCAAGATCGTCGCCACTGCGAGCCATAGTGAGGATAGCGTTTCATTGGTCCTGGATAGCGGGAACTGCTTTGTAGGCGATCTTGAACCTTTTGAATACATTGCAGCATACGGAGAGAACATAAAACTGAAAAAGGACTGGGAGACCATTTTGTCTTTTCAGCCTGAACGGATATATTATTCACACAGACCGGAGAAGAGAATGGACTGAAACAAAAAGCGGGCGCTTCCCCTGATGGGGAGGCACCCGTTTTTTATAGCTTACAATCAGGAGCGTTCTTCCGGCTCGCTTAGCTGCGGCTTTCTGAGCCGCCGTGACAGCTTTTCGGCAAGGTCTATGCCGGTGAGCGTCTTTATGAGCCAGATGAAGAAGAGAAGGACTATAAGCGGTATCAGGCATGACGTGACTATCATGACCGCCGCCGATTCGACGTAGCGGTTGAGCACGCGCGAAGCCTTCTGGCTTATGCTTTCGCCGCCGTTGAACACGTCGCGTATGCTTTCGGAGAAGCTCTCGCTCTCCTCGACGGTGGTCGCGACCACCTCGTTGTATCTGGCGTCTATCATGTCGGAGACCTTCACGCTGAACGGGATGGTCACTGACAGGGCGAGCGCCACGAGCACTATCTTCACAGTGAGGCGTAAGAGCGCCTCGTTCTTCCTGATCACGAGTATGATCCCGAGCAGGCACGCCACGGGTATCATTATCTTGCATACGCCGAGAGCCACGAGCGACAGCAGGTATTTTTCCGCGTACAGCACGCAGAGTATCAGCATGAAGTAGCCTGAAAAATCAGCCAGCTTGTCGGCTATAGGTGTCGCGGTGTCGCCCGGGATCGCGGAGATCGCGGCCGAAGCCAGAGTCGAGGATGCCGTGAGCCTCAGGACAGTCTGGGCCTTCTGGTCGAGGGAATCCATTATCGCCTTGTTGCGGCCGAGCGAGGAGGCCCATTCGGAAACGGGGAAGAACGACACCAGCGCAAAGACTATCAGCACCATGCAGACTATGATCTTGTCATACTTGTTTTTCATCTCTTCCGGCTCCGTCCCTTACTTGCTTATAGTGTAGCTCAGATGATAGTCGTTCCCGAGGTCGACCAGGCCGCTTATGAAGCCGCTGATGACCACGCGGGCGTTCTTTTCAGCCTGCTCGAGCACGCCGCGCTCGACCGCCTTTTCCCGCGCCGTGGCCTCAAGCTCCTTCAGGGAGTTGTTGTAGTCTTCGACGGTGATCGGGTTGAAGATCGATTCCTTCTCCGAATAGACCTGGAAACTGTCGAAATCTATCGAAACGCTCTTTATAACGGGCTGGGGAAGGGTGATGGTGATGGTCCGCTGATCGTCGTCCTTTTTCACCTTTGCCTGCGTCATATCGATGCCGGCTTCCACGATGCCGTCGTAGCTGATGAGATAGCCCGACTGGGTGAAGGGTATGTTGATCTTCAGCAGGGTCTTGATGCTCGAATATTCGACGACCTCTGTGAAATAGTATTCCTGCGAGATGAGGAATCCCATGTTGTTGAGCCCGTCC
>JAIKVS010000193.1 GCA_024685535.1 Oscillospiraceae bacterium
GGAATGTCCGGAGGTGTGGACAGCGCGGTTGCTGCATATCTCCTGAAAAAAGCCGGTTATGAAGTCATCGGGGTCACGCTCCGCACGTGGCAGGCCGGCGATGGTCCGGAAAGCCGCTGCTGCGACATAGACGATGCAAGAAGTGCGGCGGAAGCCATGGGCATCAGGTTTTTCAGCGTTAACTGCATTACTGAATTCCAGAGATATGTTGCCGGACCTTTCGTGCAAGAATATCTACACGGCAGAACGCCTAACCCCTGTATCGGATGCAACAGCCGGGTAAAATGGGAGAAGCTTCTCTATTACTCGAAAGTCCTCGGAGCAGAGCATATAGCCACCGGACATTATGCTTCGATAATTAAGCTGGACAACGGAAGATATACCGTGAAAAAGGCGCTGCATTCCGAAAAGGATCAGTCATATATGCTTTACCGGCTTTCTCAGGAGCAGCTTGCGGCAACGATTATGCCCCTCGGGGACCTCAGCAAGAGCGAAGTGCGCCGGATAGCCGCGGATGCCGGTCTGCCCGTTGCCTCCAAGCCCGATTCTCAGGAGATCTGTTTCGTCAGCGAAGGCAATTATGCGGACTATATCAGAAATACGGCGATTGACGCCATTCCGGGGGAAGGGACCTTTATAGATGCTTCCGGGAACATGCTGGGGAAGCACAAAGGGATCATCAACTATACAGTGGGCCAGCGGAAAGGGCTCGGCATTGCGCTCGGATATCCCGCCTATGTCAGGGAGATACGGCCTGATACAAATGAAGTCGTTTTAGGTGATGAACAGTCACTTTACAGCAGTGAGCTGATATGCAGGGATCTCAGCTTTACGGGCTTTTCCGGGATGGAGAAAGGCCGGTTGCTGGAGTGCACCGTAAAGATCCGCTACGGCCACAGCGGGCAGAGGGCAGTGATAACGATGCCGGATGACGACATTGTAAAGGTACGTTTTGCAGAGCCTGTCAGAGCTGCGGCACCCGGCCAGTCGGCGGTGTTTTATGATGATGAAGGCTGTATCTTAGGCGGCGGCATTATTTATCATGCAAAACAGAATACTGAGAATTAAGCATCTCTGTAAAGACGAAGACAGCCTGTTCTTGCCGAACAGGCTGTCTTCTGCCAATGAAAAAGGGGGTAATAAGAGAGGAGAGCTAATGGTATCAGGTATTCTGCTTCTTTATCCGGTCTGCCGAACATGCAGCGCAGGAACTGCAGCCGGAACAGCCGGCGCAGGCCCCGCAGCCTGCGCAGCTGCCGCCGCAGGAGGGCTTTCCGGCCTTCTTATCCCTGATCATGCCGCGTATCACAAAGAATAAAGCGGCGAGTATCACGGCGATGATAACTATGTCCGCGATATGAGTTGCAAGCCAGATAAACATTTTTCAAGTCCTCCTTTGGAAAGAGTGAAAGAGAGATAATATGGAAATGATAAGTTAAATAGGGGGTATCAGACTTTGAGGGTCTGCGCTTCCTTATAGGGTTTGAACAGCTGCCAGATGATCAGTGCGAGCACCGCCAGCGCTACTATAAGACCGATAACGTTCACGCCGCCGACGAAGACCTTGCCTATCTGGAACACTATCAGGGCTACGGCATATGCGAATATGCACATATAACCGATAGCGAACCAGGTCCATTTGGGACTGTTCATCTCGCGCTTGATGGCACCCATTGCCGCGAAGCACGGAGCACAGAGCAGGTTGAACACCATGAAGGCGAATGCCGCCAGCATACCGTGTCCGCCTGAGAATTTGTTGAAATCATCAGCCACGTTCGACCAAACCTGGGAGCCTTCTTCATCCAGCTCCTCCATAACGGGTTCGCCGTTTTCGTCGAAGAGCAGCTCGCCTGTCTCCTCATCCACAGCCTGCGCTGCAGCGGCGTCGTAGTTATAAAGCACGCCGAATGTTCCGACGACTTCCTCCTTGGCAACAAGGCCTGTAACGGTAGCCACGGTGGGCTTCCAGGAGCCGAATCCGAGAGGCTTGAACACCGGGGAGACTGCATTGCCGATACCGGCAAGGATGGAATCATCCATAGGCACAACTTCATCTTCGGGGATGCCCATTCTGTCTGCCAGTTCCGCGACATATTCCTCTGTAACGAGGGTCTCGTCCTCATACAGATCATCCACCATGCCGAATTTGCCGTTGACAGAGCCGAAGCTTGAAAGGAACCAGATCACTATGGCACTGAGAAGAATGACCGTGCC
>JAIKVS010000196.1 GCA_024685535.1 Oscillospiraceae bacterium
CTACTTCTACAACTACCATCGTATTCAGCTAAAAACAAAACTGACGCCGTTAGAAAAACGACATCAGTCTGTTGCCTGAAAACTATATATTTCTACATTAGGCGGCTTTTTTGTGCTGTTCGCACAATCTGGGGCTATGCATTCAGAGCCTGCTGCTTTTGTTTTAAGGCCACTCCTGAATGATCAGGAGTGGCCTTAAAAACATATACGCAATGGATAAGTCTTACATTATTATTGCATCCTTGGGGCAGGCACTTGCGCAGGTACCGCAGGCAATACAGGCATCCTCATTCAAAACCCATGTCTTTTCCTTGCGGTCTACTGTCAGCGCGCCGACAGGGCAGTTTCTTGCACAAAGCGTGCAGTAGACGCATTTGGCAGGATCCTGAACTGGTTTTCCGTCGTCGCGCGGCTTCGGTGCTGCAGCTGGCTCTTCTGCTTTGTTCTCGGCGACTGTTGCCTTTGCTTCAGGAGCCGGAGCTTCTGGAGCAACTGCGGGTGCAGCAGGTTTAGCAGCAGGGGCAGCCTTTTTAACAGGCGCTTTCTTAATATAGGTACCTTCAACTATCAAAGCCTTCTCGCCTTCCTCAAAGCTCGGGGCATTGTAATAGTCAGCTACCATATGATAATCGTCACTCATCTCGATGGCGCCATGAGTGCAGAAGGACGCGCAGTGGGCGCAGAATGTGCAGGATCCGAGATAAAACCTTCTGGTGATGCGCTCGCCTTCTTCACAGGGCTCAGACACATGGCTTATTGCCTGTCCTGCGCAGACACGCTCACACATGTTGCAGGAGATGCACTTCTCAGGATGGAATATTATCCTGCCGCGGTAGTTGGGCTTGGCAGGTGCCGGAGCAAACGGATAAGGATTTGTGCTGGGTTTTGAGAAAAGCTGAGCAAGAGCTTCCTTAACAAACGGGAAATCCATCAATCAGCACCTCCTTCTGGATTAACTGCAGTATCCGGTGAAGGATCTGCGCTCACATCCGAAACCGGTTCCTCTGAGACCGCTTCTGCTGAAGCAGCAGGCTCTGCAGCTGCAGGTTTGACTTTGCGTGCTTTATACATGGCAGCGCGCTTATCACTCAGTATCTTCATGGCAAGTGCAAGTCCGTCTATTATCGCTTCGGGTTTCGGAGCACAGCCTGCGATGTCAACGTCAACATCGACATACTTGCTGAGCGGGCCGGCTATGCTGTAGCTTCCGCGGAAAACGTTGCCGGACTGCGGGCAGGAGCCCATAGTAACGATCACGCGCGGTTCCGGTACCTGTGATATGGCACGGAGAACACGCGGCAGAGACTGCTTGGTGACAGGACCGGTAACAACGACTATATCGGCCTGTCGCGGAGAGCCGGAGAGTTTGAAGCCCAGTCTTTCCGCATCGTATCGCGGAGTGAGCACGGCAACCAGTTCGATATCGCAGCCGTTGCAGGAGCCGGCATTGATGTGAAAGAGCCATGGACTCTTTCCCATAGATTCGGTTATCAGTTTCTTAAACATTTTCCCACTCCTTCCTTACAGTCCGTACCATGCGAGGACCACGCTGACGGCAGCAAGTCCTGTTACCACAGTCCAGTAATACTTGAAGAGCTGTTCGATACGAAGGCGGGCGGTCACAGCATGGATCAGCGAAACGCAGACTGCAACCAGCACAGCGCAGATCAGGAACAGGATGATTATTTCAACGACGATGGCAATTCCGGCAGCCATTGCAGGATATATACCGAGCAGCAGCTTCTCGACCCATCTGCAGGCACCGCCAAGGAAAAGCGCTGTGAACAGTGAGGTCATGGTGAGCAGTTTGACCGAATGAGAGAGCTTATAAACTGCAAGAGGAGCTCCCGAGTACTCGGCGAGCATTCCTTCGCAGATCTCAGTCTCCGCTTCGGCCGCATCGAAGGGATGTGAGCCGGTCTCACCCGGAATAATAAGAAGCATCGCCGCGACTGCAGGAAGCATGGAAAGCTTCGTGATCAGTGAGCCATTTGCCACCTGGTATTCAACGATCCTTGAAAGGCTGAAGCAAAGCCCGGTTCCCATCGCGTTGCCAACGGTCTTGGCAACTGCAAGCAGGACCAGTACCAGCGGCAGCTCAACTGCAAGAATGGTGACCATTTCACGTGAAAGTCCGACGCCTGCATATGGCGAGCCGGAGGATGCAGCTCCGAGGATAACGGAAAGTGCCGGTATCAGAAGCAGATATAACACAACTATTATGTCCGCCACTCCGCTGAAGGCGCTGAAGGAGAATACCGGGATGAACAGCTGCAGAACCACCTGAGCGGCAAGACCGACAAGCGGTGCCAGCAGGAAAACGGTTCTGTTTGCCTGTGCCGGGACTATAGTCTCCTTGCCGAAGAGTTTGAAAAAGTCATAGAAAGGCTGAAGTATCGGAGGACCGACACGTTTCTGCATTCTTGCAACCAGCTTGCGGTCGATACCGCAGAGGAGCATGCCTGTCAGGAAGCAGAAAATAAAGCCCGGGAAGATCAGAATATATGCTAGATATCTCAATGCATCCAGAAATACTGTCATTGTCCTGCCCTCCCCTTACAGAATTATCATGGCGTAGAGCATGGCCAGCGCCAATGCAACTACAGCCCACAGAGAATAATCATTGACTATACCGCTGTGCAGATCATGCATAAAGCTGAAGTAATGCCGCCAGTTATGCTTGAAGCCCCAAAAGAGGTCATCTCCTCCGACCTGAGAGTAGGTGCTCTCCTCACCGCCGAAGAACAGTTCGTACTTGTTCGCAGCGGGAGCGCCGTCCAGGAAGCTGGGACCGGATACTGCATTTGCAGCCTGTGCTTTTTTGTCGGCTGCAGATATCCTGTCGCGCTTTGAGGTAAGAGCAACAATGGTGATGGCAAAGAGCATGATCAGCAGCAGACAGAGCCATGAGATCGGGCTCCATACGCCGACCGACTCAAAGGAGACGGGGAGCGTATCCGCAAGGCCGAATTTCTCAGCATATCCAAATCCCATCATAGCATCGATATAGGAATTGGCATGGAAGACGGCATTGCTTGCAGGGCCCGTAAGGAATCTCTGCACGAGTCCGGGGAAGAGGCCCGTCACGATGCAGAGGAAGGCCAGAATTCCCATACCAAGACGCATGCCGAACGGGACTTCCTTAACGTTTTCATATTCCTTGGGCAGCTGCCCGAAGAATACGGACTGTGTCACTTTGACGAAGGAAGCAAGCGTAAGCGTAGATGTCACAAGGCATACAACGGTAACAAGCAGGAAGCCTATGTTGCCTGATTCAACGGCCTTCTGGTAAGTAGCCTGGTATATAAGCCACTTCGAGGCAAATCCGTTGAATGGCGGGATACCGCTTATAGAGAAGGCTCCTATAAGAAACAGCACCGTTGTGACCGGCATTTTCTTTGAAAGGCCGCCGAGTTTTCCAAGGTCGGTAGTACCCGTCTCATGAAGAACAGCGCCGGCGCAAAGGAACAGCAGTCCTTTGAAGAGCGTGTGGTTCATGGCGTGATACAGACCGGAAGAAACACCGAGTGCTGTCGCAAGACCGGCTGCAGTAAGCACATAACCTATCTGAGAAATGGAATGGAATGCCAGGAGACGTTTAAAGTCATGCTGGGCAAGAGCCATAGTCACGCAGAGGAACATGCTAACCGATCCGAGGAATACCAGCCAGAACTGAACCGTGCCCAGTCCCATTGTTCTGAAGAGTATGTAGGTAAGACGGATGATTCCGTAAAGTCCGCTCTTTGTGAGAACACCCGAGATCAGGACCGATACCGGAGCAGGGGCGGCGCCGTGCGCGTCAGCAGCCAGCGGATGGAACGGAACCAGAAACGCTTTGGTGCAGAAGCCTATAAACAGGAGAGCATAGGCTATGATAGTCGCCGTATTAAGGTTGCCCGGCAGGAATGCCGCCAACTGAGCGAAATTCAGAGTGTGTGCCTGGGCATAGAGCATTATGGTGCCGGCCAGGATGCAGGTGGAGCCGATGCAGCCGACCACAAGATACTTGAAAGCTGCCTCGAGCGCACCGAACACTTTGTTGCGGAATGCAGTGAGCGCAACCGCGGCAAAGGTCAGGATCTCCACCATGATGAACATGTTGAAGAGGTCTCCTGAGAGGACCAGACCCATAACGCCGCCGCAGAGCATGAGGAAGAGCGTATAGTACTGGGGCTCGTTGTCGTCATGTGACATATAGCTGAAGGAATAGATCATTGCCACAAAGACAGCCGTTGCGATCAGCAGGCCGAAGAAGAGGCCCAGGGCATCAACTTCAAGTGCAATGCCTATCGCATAACCACCTACCGGAGCCCTGTTGCCCATCCAGTAGGAGATGATCGCGCCGTTGAAAAGCACTGGTTCTGCCAGCATTATAAGCAGGCAGAGAGGCGCAGCCGTGCCAATGAAGCCAAGGATATTGCGCACAGCACGGTTTTTACCGAAAACGACGATCAGGAAGGCGCAAAGGAAGTACGCCATGATCGCGAGGATTGGATAATGATTCATCCTCTCAACCTCCTTATCTCATGCGTATCGGTGGTACCGTACATCTCTTTCAGCTTTATCACCAGAGAAAGGCTCATTGCAGTTACGCAGGCACCGATGACGATGCTGGTCAGCGTGAGCGCCTGAGGAATGGGATCCACAAAGAAGCTTTCCGGTCTCAGTTCGCCGAAACTATATATAGGTGCCGTTCCGCCGGGGTTGAAGCCTACCGTGATAATAAGCAGATTCACACCGTAGTCCATTATGCTCAGACCGATGACTGTCTTCATCAGATCATACTTGACAACGATGCAGTAAAGTCCGAGGACTATGAGGAAGAAAGAGGCGATATAGTTCAGCAGTATCATTGTGCGTCCCCCTTTCTGTCGGCTACGAGTGCAAGCATCATAAGAGTGATGGAGCCGATACCCGTCAGCACCTTAAGTCCGACTGTAAGGTTCATCCAGAATATGGTGCCTGAAGAGTACAGATCTCCAATGCTGCCCTGTCTGTAAAGGATATTCTGGCAGAACTGTGCGCCGACTGCGATCCCCATAAGAGCAAGTGCAACGTATATAACCGACGCAACGCCTTCTGTCTTGTGCAGGAGATTGAAGCTAACGGCTTTGGCTGTAACTTCATAACCGTGTCCGAAGTACAGGAAGAGCACTGCAGCTACGAAAAGCACGCCTCCCTGGAATCCGCCGCCCGGGCTCAGATGCCCGTGCAGGATTATATAGAGCATGAATACAAGGCTGAAGGGCAGGAGCGAATCGCCGCCTGAGCGGAGTATTACATCATAGTCTTTCGTTTTCATTCGTCACCGCCCTCCTTTCCGGTCTTTTTCCCGGCGAAGAGGATAACTGCTGAGCCTGCCACCGCAGTGATAAGAATGAATGCTTCGCCCATAGTGTCGTAACCACGGAAGTCGAACACGATGGATGTGACATCATTGACTGCACGTGATTCCGCCAGGTTCTCCTGAACTATTGCCGCTGCTGCTCCGTCAGGTGCGCTGACGTCATAGCCTTCAGGATTCTGCTGCAGAGTGGCTACCGGGACCTGGGCGTTCTGGCCTTCATAGGTGCGAGACATCTGAGCCATGCGGAAAGCAGCGGTCAGGCACGCAAAGAGGATTACAGCGAGTGATACAAAAGTCAGAAATTTCTTCATTTGTCATCGCCTCCCCGAATCTTTTTCAGAGCTACGATAAAGATCAGCGGGCTCAGCGCAGCACCGACGGCAGCCTCTGAGATGGCAACATCGGGAGCATGCATGAGCAGGAATGCCGCAGCTGCAAATATCCCAGTCACCGAAAGGGCGATTACCGCACTCAGGAGCTTCTCAAAGTGAACCGCCAGAATGGCCGATACCACCAGCCCGAGAATAACAAAAACATTGAGGATGATCATCAGACTACTCATCGAAATCCCTCCCCAAATCATCAGTTTCCATCGGCTTCTCCGGGCGGATGCCTGATTTGTATGCGCCGCGCGCAAGTACATGGGAGCCGATGGGGTTGGTCACCAGTATCATCAGACCGATCACTCCGATCTTGATGGCGGTGGAAGCCGAGTGCATAACTATGGCAGCATAAAGGATCCCGCCTATAATAACACCGAGCACACCCAGCGTTGAAACGCAGGTGGAAGCCTGCATGCGGGAAAATGTATCAGGCATTTTTATTATGCCGAGAGTGCCGGCCAGTGCAAACACAACGCTTATGAGGAAGAGCACATCACATACTATCTGAAGTATCATTACAGTCCCCTCCCCTTTTCAAGATACCTGCCGACCAGGATGGTATCTATTATCCCGAACAGCGCCGCAAGCACCGCGATGTCCAGATAAATGCCTCTGCCGCTGTACAGTGAGAAAAGTATCATTGCGCAGCAGATCAGATTGTCCATCGCATCGCCGGCGACCATACGGTCGGCGGCATTCGGGCCTTTGGTAAGCCGGTACAGGTTCATGGTGGCCAGAACAGCGAAGAAAATTGCGAAAATCAGCATATCCGTCATTCCCATACCCTCCTTAAACCTTTTTCCAGAGTTCCTTTGATCGCATTGCCGGCCTTCTCCGGATCCGTCTCCTCCACATTGATCCAGTGGACATAGAGCCAGTTCTGTCCTTCCTCATCCTCCGCAGTTTCCATTGTGATGGTACCCGGAGTAAGAGTGATGGAGTTTGAAACCGCTGCCAGGCCGTAGTCCGACTTCATTGCCGTTGGGACCTTCACTATGCCCGGATTTATGGCTTTGCAGCCACCAAAGCATATCTTCGCCATATTTAAGTTCGCCTTAATGAGCTCCACCGGGAAAATGAAGATCCAGAAAAGCAGGCATGAGAAAAATCTTCCGGGATGCACAAGCCATCCGGCCTTAACATGAATGAAGAAGCGGGCGGCAAAAAGGGAAACCAGAAGGCTCACAACAGCTCCGGCAATCAGCTCCTGAAGCGTGAAGGACCAGGTCAGCAGGATCCAGAAGGCAAAGCAGAGGACAAAGGTTGCCAGTACGGCAGAAAATTTTGTCTTTTGCAAGGTTACACTTCCTTCCTATTCAACTACAATGTTTTCAACAAAGAATTCTCTTCCGGCAGTCATCTTTATCTGAGTACTGCCGCAAGCCGGACAGCAGGCGCTGTGCTTTTTGATGGCGCCTTTATATCCGCAGCAGAGACACTCGAAGGCCGCGGGAACTGTATGCATCACGAGTCTTGCTCCTTCGGCAGGCGTACCCTTTGCCGCAAGTGGAAAAAATTCCTCTATGCAGGCAGGGATCACACCTGAGACCTCCCCTATTCTGAGGTCGATCTCCAGTACCCGGGAAAAGCCGTTTTTCTGCTGTTCGGATGATACTACCTTGAGAATTCCTTCTGTAAGTGCCAGTTCGTGCATTCAGCGGTCCAGACAGCTGAAGCAGGGGTCTATGCTGGCAATGATAAGGCCGGCATCCGCTACCGTATTATTCCGCAGCATATGCGGGACAGTAGGCGTATTCTTAAAGCTCGGCACATGTATACTTATACGGTAGTTATTGAAGCTTCCGTCGCCTGTCAGCATATAGCTCAGCTGACCGCGCGGCGCTTCATGGCGCTTTACTGTCTGGCCTTCCTTGATCTTCGGGAGTTTGGTCCCGAGATTGATCGGGCCTTCCGGCAGATTTTCAAGGGCCTGGCAGAGAATCTTGATGCTCTCGTAGCACTCAAGCGCGCGCACTACCACGCGTGCGAAAACATCGCAGCTGTCGACAACGGGGACATCAAACTCAAAATCACCGTACGCGCTGTACGGAGCATCGCGGCGAACGTCGATATTAACTCCGGAAGCACGGGCATGCGGGCCTACCGCTCCGAGACGGATGGCATCTTCTGTAGTAAGAACACCGACTCCCTTTGTACGCAGGGCGACCGTCTTGTCAGTCAGGGCGATCTCCGTGATCCGGTCAAGGATATCTTTCAGCTTGCCGCACGCTTCAAGGAGTCTGCGCCGCAGATCATCACTGATATCGCGGCGGGCACCGCCGATGGTGCACATTGCGTAGTTGACGCGGTTGCCGGTAAGCTCTTCAAGCAGATCCATGACCAGTTCACGTTCATCCCAGATATGCATGAACATGCTGTCATGTCCGATGATGTGGCAGGCGATTCCGAGCCACAGGAAGTGCGAGTGGAGACGTTCGAGCTCTGCCGTGATCACACGAATGTATTCACCGCGCTTCGGAACTTCAAGTCCGTTCAGGTCTTCAACGCAAAGCGCATATGTAAATGCATGAGAGTGAGAACAGATACCGCATACGCGCTCGACCAGAACCAGAGTCTGTATCGCATTGCGCTCCGTGGCAAGCTTCTCGATACCGCGGTGATTATAGCCTACAAAGACTTCCGCGTCCTTTATCACTTCACCCTCGGTATAAAGCCTGGCATGGACCGGCTCTTCCAAAGCGGGATGGTACGGTCCTATGGGAACGATATAGCTCATTCTTTCACCTCACCTTCCGCGTTTTGTGAACCAAGGTTCTTTTCGACCAGCTCTTTCAGAGGCGTGACCATGATCTGTCCTTTGCCCTGTGTTTCGAGCATGTCTTCCGGCAGGAAAAGACGCTTCGAAACATCCAGACCTTCAAATGTGAATCCGAACAGTTCATTCAGCTCGCGCTCCGGCCATGTTGCCGCCTCGCAGTAGATCTCGCCGATGGAAGGAACACATGTTTCACCGACCACATGGTAGCTCTCTATGATCGGATCCACTGCATAATCCCATGAGATATCCGGCTGCCCTTCCTTGTTGATCATGGCATGGATCATCACGAGATATCTGCCTTCCTTCCTCATTCTCTCCGCGAGGGGCAGGACTTCGTCTTTTCCGATGTCGATCCTCTTGTATTCCTGCAAATTCATCACCTCTCATTATAATAGCTTAATAATAGCTTACAGGTTTTAATATGAGAACAGGCCGCTGCCTGATTTCTCCATGGTCAGTTTCAGCAGATGCGAGGAAGCTGTGCTCCTGCAAGCTTCTGCAGGATCCTTCTTCCTCCGAGACTGGTGCGCAACACCACACGTCCGGGTAAAGATTTATCAACACGGCCGATCTGAGCTGCATCCCTGCCCTCGGGAAGAGAGCGCATGATCTCAAGAAGCAGTTCAGCGGAATCGGCTGCACAGATACAGACAAGTTTCCCTTCATTGGCGCAATAAAGGGGATCAAGACCCAGCATATCACATGCTGCAGTCACTTCAGGCCGCACAGGAACAGCGCTTTCATCAAGTTCGATGCCGAAATCTCTGCCCTCCGTAAACTCATTCAGAGTTGTGGCCAAGCCTCCGCGGGTCGGATCACGCAGGATACGGATCTGCGCTCCGGATGAAAGCATTGCATCCGTGAGCCGATTCAGTGCCATGCAATCCGACTTCAATTCCCCGCTCATCATACCGCTTCGCGCGAGCATAACGGCAGTGCCATGATCACCTGCAGTGCCTGAAACCAGAACTGCATCTCCATCTCTTACAGCCTGTATTCCCGGCAGTGAGTGCTTTTTGAAGCCAATGCCTGATGTATTAATATACAAGCCGTCACCGCGGCCTTTCTCAACGACCTTGGTATCCCCTGTAACTATCTGCACACCTGCATCAGCCGCTGCGCAGCGCATTGACTGCAGAACGCGTTCAAGGATTTCGACCGGAAGACCTTCTTCCAGTATCAGAGCGCAGCTTAAAAACTTCGGCTCCGCGCCGCACATCGCCACATCATTCACGGTTCCGCATACAGCAAGTTTTCCTATATCTCCGCCCGGGAAAAACAGCGGATCTACCACAAAGCTGTCAGTGGAAAAAGCAATCGCCTCCGCTCCCGGAAGCAACGCTCCGTCACCAAGTTCGCTCAGTGCGGCATTATCAAATGCCGGCAGTATATACTCTTCGATCAGCCGGGAGGTCTTTTTCCCTCCGCTGCCATAGTCCAAAGTAATGATCTCTTCCATTTTCAATCCTGATACTTATATGCTGCCGCACATGCACCCTCAGAGGATACCATGCACGGTCCGACCGGATCTTCAGGAGTGCATCCTCTGCCGAAAAGCGGGCAATCCTTCGGTATGCGCCTGCCAGTTATCACTTCTCCGCAGCGGCAGCCGTTCTGGAGAACAACTGCTCCGGATTCAATGCAAAAGCGTTTAGCAGCGTCGAAGTTTGAAAGCTCATCTTTCAGCACGAAGCCGCTGTCCGGTATCTCTCCAAGACCGCGCCAGCTTGCAGGGGCGAGTCTGAAAACATCTCTCAGCATCTGACAGGCAAGCGGGTTGCCTTCCGGTTTTACCGCGCGCGGATATGCGTTTTGAATAACTGCTCTGCCTTCGCTGATCTGCTTTAAAAGCAGATATAATGCAAGCAATATCTCTCCCGGTTCAAATCCGCCGATCACACCGGGGAGCCCATAATCCTCTGCCAGAAAATCGAAGCCCTTTTCGCCGATGACCGTCGCTACATGTCCGGGGCAGAGAAAGCCGTCAATTGAAAAATCGTTGGTTTCTATAAGTGCTCTCATCGCCGGCTCAACCGACTTGAGCATCGAAAGCAGGCTGAAGTTTTTAATGCCGCGCTCCTTTGCAGCAATAACAGCGGCAGCCGTTCCCGGCGCAGTGGTCTCAAAGCCGATGCCGAGAAACACTACCTGTTTAGCCGGTTCAGTTTCTGCGATATCCAGAGCATCCATCGGTGAATACACGATCCGGACATCAGCCCCCATCGCGCGCCGCCGAAGCAGGCTGTCACCCTTCCGGCTGCCGGGAACACGCAGCATATCACCATAGCCTGTGAGTATCAGCTCCGGCTTCATTGCCAGTTCCAGCACGGCATCGATGTCTTCCTGAACGGTAACGCAGACCGGGCAACCCGGTCCGGATATAAGATGGATATGCTTCGGCAAAAGATTGCGGATCCCCGATTTTGCGATAGACATAGTGTGCGTTCCGCAGACTTCCATTAAACGGGTCTCGCCTATCGGAAGTGCGGCTATGGCATCAAGCAGCTCATGGCTGCGATCACCCGAGAGCATTCTGGAGTTCCTCCCAGGTCTCAAGATCCTCCTCAGCCTGATCCTCAGGCAGGCGCTCTATGGCAAAGCCCGCATGGACCATAACATAATCTCCGACTTTCGGGTCAGGTATGAAGTCAACACGAATCGGCCGGCGCATGCCAAGGGCTTCTCCGACCGCATCTTTTCCAGTTATTTCAATAAGTTTCAACGGCACTGCCAGACACATGATCCTGTATCCAATCAGTTGATTTTATATATGAGTATATTATATACCTCAGCGCGTTTTTCGCAATATATAAGGCCTGTGAAACTATAATTTTTTTAATTAAATACCTGACTTAAACGATACTTTTTAAATATGATATATGTCAGCATCCAGCTGATGAAATCGCATCCGCTATCATCAGCTGACCCAGCGACAGTCCCTCATCGTTGCATGATACGCGGCGGTGGCAGTATACTTCGAAACCATTTCCCCTGAGGCGCTCAGGCAGACGCTTCATAACATACATATTCTGAAAGCAACCGCCGGAGAGCACTATTTTCCTGATACCGGTTTCAGATGCGACAGCATCAGCTGTCTGCACCGCCATTTCGATCATTGTATTCATAAACATGGCTGCAAGCACCGGAGCACGAACTCCCTCATCACGCTTCTTCACCAATTCACGGATCATCGGTCTCCAGTCAAACCGATGTAGAATGTGATCATCCTCACGCTCTTCAGTAAACGCCAACGTAAAAGTTCCGGTGCATAATTCATTCCCATCTTTTGATAAAGATGAGCACCCGTCTTCAATATCTTTTTCCGCCGCTGCCTCCAGAAGCACGGCTGCCTGTCCTTCATAACTGCAGATATCACAGATGCCAAGTATCGCAGCTACTCCGTCAAACAGCCTTCCCATGCCTGAAGAAAGCGGGCAGTTAATGCCTGCCTTTTTCTGCATAGCCAGCATATCACTGCTACGGATATATGAAGTGTCGCTTCCGGCGTCAGAAAGCAGGCTGAAAGCCACACGTGCCGGTTCTTTCACTGCACGGTCGCCGCCTATCAGCTGGACAGGTCTTATGCTTCCAAAGCGCGTAAAACCTGAATATCCGCCGACAAGGCACTCTGCTCCCCAGATAGTATTATCCGTACCAAGGCCGGTGCCGTCCCAGATGAGGCCGATACACGGCTCTTTCAGCCCATTATCCGCCATGCACGCCGCCATATGCGCATGGTGATGCTGCACCTGAAGAAGACGGCTTTTCTCTTTCTCCGTTCTTCCGGAGGCGTAGGATGTGGACAAATAATCCGGATGCATATCACATACCAGAAGCTTAGGATGGATATCGAACAGGCGCTCAAAATACCGGATCTGGTTTTCGTAGTGTTCAAGAGTCTCCAGATTTTTAAGGTCACCGATATGCTGGCTGAGGAAAGCATGTTCCCCCTTCCCCAGGCAGAAACTGGCCTTCTGTTCGGCTCCGCATGCCAGAATCTGACATGACAGCACCGGAACTGTAACCGGCTGAGGCACATAGCCTCGGGACCGCCTTGCAAAGTACTCGTTTCCATTCAATACCCAGCAGAGTGAGTCGTCACACCTGGTCTGAATGAATCTGTTATGAAGCAGGAATCCGTCAGCGATCCCTTGCAGATCTCTGACAGCTGTCTCATTGTCTTTTATTATCGGCGTATCCGAAAGATTTGCGCTCGTCATCACAAGCATATCGAAGCAGTTCTCAAACAGCAGAACATGCAGCGGAGTATAAGGCAGCATAACTCCCAGAAAACCGTTTTCGCTGAGATGATCAAGCTTTGAAAGCATCTCCGGCCTTTTTCCCAAAAGTACTATTGGCTTGCGGGCGCCGTTGAGTATATTTGCCTCCTCGTCTGACACCCGGCAGAACCGGTCTGCCGCTTCCAGATTGCGGCACATGACCGCGAATGGCTTCTCGTCACGCTGTTTGCGGCGGCGAAGTTCCCGGGTTATGGCAGGATCGTCGCTACGACAGGCCAGATGGAAGCCCCCAAGGCCTTTAACGGCAATTATCTTTCCTTCTATCAGCGCCTGCTGAGCAAGCTCTATAGGGTCTCCCGGAATCTGAATCCCATCAGCATCCAGCCAGCTCAGTGCAGGACCGCATACAGGGCAGCAGTCCGGCTGGGCATGATAGCGGCGGTTTTCAATATCGTGGTATTCCCTGTTACAGTCCGGGCACATCGGAAAACGCTTCATCGAAGTCTTAGGTCGATCATAGGGAACATCTTCAATGATCGTAAGTCTCGGACCGCAGTTGGTACAGTTTATAAAAGGATAACGATAACGCCGGTCTGAAGGATCAAGCAGTTCATGAAGGCAATCCGGACATATGGCAATATCCGGTGAGATGAGCGTATCGCGCTCGGCCTGACGCTCGCTGCCGATGATAGTAAAGTCAGTAAAACCGCGATATCCTATCAGCTGCCATGAGATATTCTCGATCACAGCAAGCGGAGGAGCTTCCAGGGGAAGTTCCTCAAGAAAGCGGCGTAGTGCCTCCTTCTCTCCCTCCAGTTCAACGGTAACACCCGACGAGGTATTGCGGATCGAACCTTTCAGACCGTGCTTTCGCACCAAGCGGTGCATAAAAGGCCGAAACCCCACCCCCTGAACTATCCCTTTGATCTTTACTTCGATCGTCTGCATCTGAGCACCCTTAGATCAGTTTATTCTTTTGAATTATAGCACAATGCGCCTGCTTCTTCTACCGCTATCAGCTGTGACATGAACGCTGACAATAAAAAGAGCACACCGCTTACGATGTGCTCTTTTTATTGTTATTTTTTTCAGAAACTGCTTCTGCCGCTGGCTGTGGTATCGTCTGCAGGCAGAGGGCACGGGGTGTCCCAGTGCTCGGCGATCCTGCCATCCTCTATGCGGTAGATATCGACTACCTTGGCATGGCTTCCATCTGCAAAGCGGCACTCAAAGAATACTGCGACCTCATTATTTTCATTCTCAAAGACCTTCTTTACATTCATGTAAGGGCCTTTCTTGAAGAACTCTCCGGCAAAGGCTATGAAACCTTCCTTGCCGTCAGCGACGCCAAAGCTATGCTGCATATAGTCGTCGCGCATATATTCATCAAGTTTTGTGAGATCGTGCGCATTGAAGACCTCGTCGATAAATTTCAGAACCAGTTCTTTATTGGTCATTTTTAGCTCCAGTCTGTTTTTAGTTATTTTAATTAATTTCGATCAAAGTCTCTCGCTGCCGTAGACATCGAGGAAATATTTATATGTGTCGACTGTTAATTCGCCGCACGCAGCCTCATCGCAGGCAATAATAGCGTCGTTATGCAGCTGAAGGGCACTGCAGGTCCATTTCTGGCTGACTCCACCTTCAACAGTGGCGGCAAGCGCACGGGCTTTATTATGGCCGCTGATAAGCACAAGGACCTGCTTGGAATCCATTACCGTTCCGATGCCGACAGAAAGGGCTCTGGTGGGAACCTTTGAAGGATCGTTATCGAAGAATCTGGAATTGACTATGATGGTATCGCTCGTGAGATCACGGACGCCTGTTCTTGAGGAAAGAGAGGTATATGGCTCGTTGAAGGCAAGATGTCCGTCAACTCCGATACCGCCCATAAAAAGATCGATCCCGCCGTAGGATGCTATCTTTTCCTCATAGGCAGCGCACTCTGCCTCAGGATCTTCAGCCATACCGTTAAGGATATTTATATTCTCCCTGGGGATATCGATATGATCAAAGAGGTTATCGTGCATAAAGTACCAGTAACTCTGGTCATGTTCATGAGGAAGGCCGACATACTCATCCATGTTGAAAGTCACAACATTTTTGAATGTGACCTTTCCGGCTTTGTTTGCTGCGACAAGCCTTCTGTATACGCCAATAGGCGAGGAGCCGGTGGGGAGGCCGAGGACAAAGGGTCTTTCCTCTTTGTGGGCATTGATAGCGTCAATAATATGGTTTGCCGCCCACTCGCACATCTTATCGTAGTTTTCCTGGATAATAACTTTCATATTCATGTTTCCTTTCCACGAGTATAAAGTGTATCACACTTTTTTGATTATACTCCGCACAGATATAAAAAAAAAGAATTTTTTCGGTGCAGTCCGTTCTTTTATGTTATACTTAGAACAACAATTTTAGGGAGCGGCGTATGGACGATCTGCAGACAAGCCTCTGCTATATAGAAGCAGATGGCAAATACCTGATGATGCACAGGATAAAGAAGGAAAATGACCTCAACCACGACAAATGGGTCGGCATAGGCGGCAAATTCCTCGATGGTGAAACGCCGGAGGAGTGCATGATGCGTGAAGTAAGGGAAGAGACCGGGCTTGAGCTTAAGGATTGGAGATACAGAGCAATAGTATACTTCAGGTC
Organism: Oscillospiraceae bacterium; assembly: GCA_024685535.1. GTDB lineage: Bacteria > Bacillota > Clostridia > Oscillospirales > Oscillospiraceae > Limivicinus. Next base: position 15,406 of record JAIKVS010000196.1, read on the forward strand.
AGATGAATGGCCTCCCGAAGCAATGCACCTTTTCACTGCCTCCCCCCTTTCAGAGGAGATCAGCGGTGAATGCGGCGAGGGGGTTCTGGAATGGGTGGATAAGGACAAAGTCTGTGATCTTCCCATCTGGGAGGGAGACAAGATATTCTTCACATTGCTTAATGCGGAATACCCGTTTTTTGAGCTTGAGCTTTGCTACGAAGGAGATACCCTGATAAAAGCCGTGCTCGACGGAAGACAGCTTTATCCCGCACAATAGAATATAAAAATACAGCTGAAACACAAAACCGCTGTGCGAATGACTCGCACAGCGGTTTTTGCTATTGATCTCAGAGAACTTTAATGATCTTTCTGGTACAGATCTCGGCGCAGTGGCCGCAGCCAGTGCATTTTGAATAATCGATTACTGCGAGGTTATCGATAACATGGATAGCATCTGAGGGGCACTCTCTCTGACATTTCGTGCAGGCAATGCACCCGACCTTGCAGCTTTTTATAACAACTGCGCCTTTAGCCTTGCTTGAGCAGGCAGGCATGACCTTCTGAGATTTTGGAATAAGCTCAATGATTTTCTTCGGGCAGGCTTCGGCGCAGGCTCCGCAGCCAACGCAGCGATTGCGGTTCACTTTTGCGACACCGTTTTCAACGTGAATGGCATCGAATTTGCAGGCTCTGGTACAGTTTCCAAACCCTATGCAGGCAAAGGTGCACGTTTTATTGCCCTTGCCGCCGAAAAGCATCGCCGAGCGGCAATCTTCAGGGCCGCTGTAGTTGAAGCGTCTTTCTGCGTTAAGATCACCGCCGGAACATCTGACAAAGGCAATTTTAGCCTCAGCAGAGCTTTCCTCAACGCCCATTATCTCTGCGAGTTTTTTTGCAGTCTCTTCACCGCCGGGTACACATTTGTTCGTCGGCGCTTCTCCGGCAGCGACTGCTTTAGCATAACCGTCACATCCGGGGAAGCCGCAGCCGCCGCAGTTTGCACCGGCCAGGCAGTTTCTGACTGCTTCCTGTCTTGGATCGACTTCAACATGGAATATTTTGGATGCGAAAGCCAGAAGACCGCCGAAAACACCGCCGAGTATGCCCAGTGAAAGGATGGAGAAAAGGATGGTATTCATATATCCGCCTCCTCACATGATAGACATGCCGCTGAATCCCATGAAAGCAAGGGCAAGCAGACCGGCAGAAACTAGGCAGATCGGGAAGCCTTCAAAGCACTCGGGATAATCTGAAAACTGCACACGCTCACGGACGGATGAGAACAGAACGATGGCAAGCAGGAAACCGATGCCGCCTGTAATGCCATAAACAACGGACTCGATGAAGGAGTAATCGTTCTGAACGTTCAGGAGTACAACACCCAGCACAGCGCAGTTGGTGGTGATTAGCGGAAGATATATGCCAAGTGCCTGATACAGCGATGGCACGGCCTTCTTCAGGAACATCTCGACAAACTGTACGAGCGCCGCAATAACAAGGATAAACGCAAGCGTTTCAAGGAAGGCAAGTCCCAGCGGAATGAGTATGTAGTGATCGACTACCCAGCAAATCGCCGAGGCAAGTCCCATAACGAATATGACTGCCAGACCCATTCCGGCCGCAGTGTCTGTCTTGTCGGAACAGCCCAGGAAGGGACAGCATCCGAGGAACTGGGAGAAAATGAAGTTATTGGTGAGAATAGCTCCAAGTGAAATGGCTACGAGAGAGCCAAGCAGATTGGTATGTATGCTCATTCTTCAGTCTCCTCCTTTCTGTTTTCTTCCTCAAGCTGTTTTTTCTTCGCGCTCTTTTTCAGCGCATACTGCATGGCAGCTATCAGGAAGCCCAGCGTAAGGAAGCCGCCAAAAGGCATTGTAAGGATCTTGGCGCCGTAATCTTCATTGAAGATCCTTATTCCGCCGCCTGAGCCGTCAAGAGTGAATCTGAAACCGTTGGCCACATCTATCAGACCGCCGCCGAAACGCCCTGCACCGAGAAGTTCTCTGAAGAAGCACATGGCAACAAGAACGCAGGTATATCCCAGGCCCTGGGCTATGCCATCGATAAACGAAGCTTTTACCGTATTCTTCTGGCAGAAGGCTTCGGCTCTTCCGATAATTATGCAGTTTACAACAATAAGCGGTATGAATACGCCCAGCGATTCGGACAACGCGGGAACGAAGGCCTGGAGCAGAAGGTCCACTATGGTAACGAAGCCTGCAATGACCACGACGAATATCGCGAGCCTTATTTCTCCCGGGATGATCTTCCTGATAGCTGAGATAACGACGTTGCAGCATGTCAGTATGATGAGGACCGAAAGGCCCATTCCGATGCCGTTGAAGAGCGATGTGGTTATCGCCATAGTGGCGCACATGCCTATCTGCTGAACAAGAACGGGGTTATTTGTTATGAGGCCTTCTTTGAACTGATCTTTTATTCTCATAAAGCGCCTCCTTATGCTATGCTCTCAACGGCCTTTATAGCCGTTGCAACAGCGTTTGTTACTGCTTTTGATGTTATCGTGGCGCCGGAGATCGCATCGATATCCGTAAACCTGATATTTTCATCTTTCCCAACGAAGGATGATCTGAAGCTCTCGCCTCTCTCGGAGGAGCTGGCAGCGACTGCGCCCAGGCCTGATGTTTCGGAATGGCTGATAATGGAAATGCCGCTGCACTTAAATTTTGCGCCGCTATCCTTAACTCCGACGACCATCGTGATCATTCCCTGGGCACCGGAGAAGGTGGTCTGTACGACATAGCCTTCGCCGCCGGATGCCTTTTCAATGACATCTACAGTACCAAATGCGGCTTTATCAAAGCTGACTGTCTCGTAAGAATCCGATGGCAGAACTGCGGCATAAGCCGCAAATGTCTTATCGCGTTTCTGCTGTGCAATACGGTCCTCGGTTATATGATTTATAACCCCGAGGATACCTGCGACCACAGCGCAGACAAGAAGGAGAATTACGGAGAGCTTGAATATCAGACTTCCTGAACCTGTCTTTTTCATTTGCCTGCCGCCTCCTTCTTCGCAGCCTTCATTGCCGCGATGTCCTCTTTGGAAACACCGAACTGATATCTGCGGAAGGCTTTGTCCATTGCCCAGGCGCAGAGGTTCATGATAAGGATACTGTAGCTGACGCCTTCGGGGTAGCTTCCGAAATATCTTATGAGCACAGTAATAATTCCGCAGCCGACACCGAAGAGGATATGTCCTCCCGGAGTTACCGGAGTGGTAGCATAGTCGGTAGCCATGAAGAAGGCTCCGAGGATAAGAGCTCCGGACAGGAGATTGTACATCATCCATTCGAAGTTGGTATAGCCGCTGTGGCCGAAGATCAGATTGATGATGCAGACTGTTCCTATAAACGAAATGGGTATGCGCCAGGTAATGATCTTCCTTATCATAAGATAGGCAGCACCTATCAGCAAGGCAAGAGTGCTTATCTCACCTATACAGCCGGGCATCATTCCAAAGAACATGCTCTTCATATTAAGGTAAGCCGGCATAGCCTCGCCGGAGTACAGATAGGTCATAGGCGTTGCCATCGTGACGGCATCCACCTGCGATGTGAGAGAATTCGGCACGACCCATGAGGTCATCTTGAGTGAATATGAAGCAACAAGGAAGGCTCTGGCGGCAAGCGCAGGGTTAAGGAAATTCTTCCCTATACCGCCGTACAGCTGTTTTACAACTACTATAGCAAAGAATGTGCCTATCACGGGCAGCCACCATGGCGCTGTTGCAGGAAGAGTCATGGCAAGGAGCATTCCTGTCAGCGCGGCAGAGCAATCGCCAATCGTCGAGTTCTTCTTCATCAGGCGCCTGTAGAGCCACTCGAAGAATACCGCCGAAGCCATGGACACCAGCACCAGAATCACCGGTTTATAACCGAACTGCCAGACAGAAACCCCGAACGCGGGGAGAAGCGCTATCATGACATTTATCATGATACGGCGGGTATCCATATTGGTCCTCACCTGAGGCTGATAGGCAACATCAAATACTATCCGTTCTTTATTGTCGCTCATTTTGCAGCCTCCTTTCCGGCCGCCGCTCTGGCTTTTTCAGCTGCGGCTTTCTCCTGGAACATGAGCTTTGCCGTTTTGAAAGCATGGGTTAGAGGCATTCTGGCAGGGCAGTTATACGAGCAGCTGCCGCATTCGAAGCAGTCTGTTATATGGTACTGCGCCATTTTCTCGAAGTCTCTCTTCTGGTAGTACATATACATGAAAACAGGCTCGAGATGCATCGGGCAGACGGATATGCACTTACCGCAGCGGATACATGTCGGGTTTTCAACGTCCCTGTCTTCTTTCTCTGTGAAGAACAGGACTCCTGCCGTACCCTTGATGGTAGGTGCTTCAAGGCTTGTAGCGCAGATGCCCATCATCGGTCCGCCCAGAACTATCTTTCTCGGCGTTATAACGAAGCCGCCGCACTGCTCGGCAAGGTAGCCCAAGGGAGTACCGACTCTGGTGAGTGCATTTGAAGTATGACCCATAGCGCTGCCGGAAACGGTAACTATCCTCTCAATGCAGGGTTTGCCCTCATAGCAGGCCTGATAAACTGCATAGGCAGTCCTTGTGCTGCAGACATTACAGCCCACACCGGACGGAAGCGCACCGGGTTTAACTTCCCTGCCTGTGACCGCCTTGATCTGCATTTTCTCAGCGCCCTGCGGATATTTGACCTTTTCTCTTACTATCTCGATGCCATATTTGGCGGGATCATGAGACATGAGGACATTTATCGCATCCTGCTTATTGACCTCGATGCCGTAATAGCATTTTTCAAGACGGCTTGCTATCCTGAGAAGCTGGATGCCTTTCAGGAGCTGCTCCGGATAGGTGAGCATGGTGAGATGGTCGCCGTTCAGATATGGCTCGCATTCGGCGCCGTTTATCACCAGCTTATCTACCTTGCCGAGTCCTCCGACGATCTTGAATGCCGTCGGGAACATGGCGCCGCCCATTCCGACGATGCCGGCCTGGCGCATCCTGTCGAG
>JAIKVS010000212.1 GCA_024685535.1 Oscillospiraceae bacterium
GGCCAGTTCCGTACGTCCCGCGCCCATCAGGCCCGAGAAACCTACGACTTCACCACTCCGGACTGAAAATGAAACATCGTCTATGACCTTCTTTTCGGTATAGATCGGGTGATATACGTTCCAGTGTTCCACCTCAAGCGACACGTCGCCGATCTTCACGCCATGTCTCTTCGGGAACCGGTCTTCGATCTCACGTCCGACCATTCCTCTAATGATCCTGTCTTCACTGAAGTCATCGATACCTTTTGTCAATGTCTCGATTGTCTTTCCATCTCGGATTATTGTTATATCATCTGCAACATAAGATACTTCGTTGAGCTTATGTGAAATGATGATCGAAGTCATTCCCTGTTTCTTGAATTCCAGAAGCAGGTCCAGCAATGCCTGCGAATCTGATTCATTAAGCGAGGACGTCGGTTCATCAAGTATCATCAGGCGGGCATGTTTAGCAAGTGCCTTAGCTATCTCAACAAGCTGCTGCTTGCCGACGCCTATATTCTTTATAAGCGTCTTGGAGGATTCCGTCAGCCCTACGATCTTCAGATACTTTGTTGCCTCGGCATGCGTCTTATCCCAGTCGATCGCCAGCTTATGTCCTTGCTCATTTCCAAGGAACATGTTTTCACCAATGCTCATATATGGCACGAGCGCCAGCTCCTGATGGATTATGACTATTCCTTTTTCCTCACTGTCTTTAATTTTTGAGAACTTGCATACTTCGCCCTCGTATACAATATCTCCAGAGTAACTGCCGTAGGGATACCAGCCGCTAAGCACGTTCATCAGCGTTGATTTTCCGGCGCCGTTCTCACCTACCAGAGCGTGTATGCTGCCGCGTTTCACAGCAAAGTTCACGTCATCCAGTGCCTTTACGCCGGGAAACTCTTTGGTGATCCCCCGCATTTCCAGAATATTATCCGACAAATTATCCCCTCCATAAACGAGAGTTTTATTAGACAGCGGGCAAGGCGGATAATCCGCCTTGCCCGACTGATAGCGCTATGAGGTAAGAATTACTTGAACTGATCCTCAGTGTAGTAGCCGGAATCGATCAGGAGCTCTTTGTAGTTGTCGACTGTGCAGCCAACAGGCTCGCAAAGGTAGCTGGGGATGATGCCGGTGCCGTTGTCATAGGTCTTGGTGTCGTTGATGGGGGGCTCTTTGCCCTGCATGATGGCATCGACCATCTCAACGACCTTGGATGCGAGGGTACGGGTGTCTTTGAACACGGACATTGCCTGACGTCCCTCAATGAGGTTCTTCATGATAGCAACGTCGCAGTCCTGACCGGTGATGACCGGGTACACGGAATTGGTGTATGCAGCAGCAAGTGCGTTCTCAACACCAAGAGCAGTGGAGTCGTTGGAAGCAAGAACAGCGTCAAGCTGTGTGCCATCGGCATAGTTGGTTGCGAGGATGTTTTCGAAACGTGCCTGAGCAGCATCAGTAGCCCAGTTGGCTGTGGCAACAACTGCCTTCTCGGTCTGGCCGGAGGGGCAGACGAGCTTGCCGCTGTCGAGATAGGGCTGCAGAACGCTCATAGCTCCATCGAAGAAGAAGTTGATGTTGTTATCACCCGGGTCACCGGTGATGAACTCTATATTGAAGGGGCCCTTGCCTTCTTTCAGGCCAAGTGCTGCCTCAATGAACTCGCCCTGCTTGGTGCCGACGAGCCAGTTATCAAAAGTGGCATAGTAGGTAACTGCATCAGAGTTCATGATCAGACGGTCATAAGCGATAACAGGGATGTTCTTTTCCTTCGCCTGAGCAAGAACGGTTCCGAGAGAGTCGCCGTCGATGGAAGCAATAACAAGAACTTTGCATCCGTTGGCGATCATGTTTTCAAGCTGAGAAACCTGAGTTGCAATGTCATTGGCGCCATACTGAAGGTCGACCTGATAGCCGGCTTTCTCGAGCATAGCTTTCATGTTTTCGCCGTCCTGATTCCAGCGCTGCAGGTCTTTAGTGGGCATTGCCACACCGACCAGAGCCGCATCTGCTGCCGGTTTTGCTGCAGACTGGCCGCAGGCTGCGAGAGCAAATACCAATGTAAGTGCCAGGATAATAGCTAGAAACTTTTTCATTGGATCCTCCTGTTTTATTCAAATTTTTGTAGCTAACAGCACTACTAAAAATGTATTTTACAAACGTTGCCGCAAACTGTCAATTATCATTCTGCATATAAAAAAAGATGTCATTTGTGTTAAAATTCACAAAAAACAACTCCGGAAAGTTTACATCCTTTCCGGAGCAGAAACACCGATTATACCAAGTGATGTTGCTATGACTCTGCGGACACAGTCAGCAAGGGCAAGGCGGGCATCAAGCAGCTGCTTTTCTTCTCCTCTGATACGGCAGGAATTATAGAAGCGATGGAAAGAGCCCGCAAGGTCGGTCACATATTTATTTATTAGACTGGGGTCATAGTCTCTTGCCGCAAGACGGATGGTTTCCGGGAGCAAGGCAAGCTGCTTGATCAGTTCACGCTCCGCAGGTTCGATGAGCAGAGAATAATCAACCGCGTCCATCAGAGGGACATCATGTCCATCCTCTTTCAGATTGCGAATGATAGAGCAGATTCTGGCATGAGCATACTGAACATAATATACAGGGTTGTCGCTGTCTTCCCTTTTTGCAAGTTCAAGGTCGAAGATAACAGGGCTTTCAGGACGGGAATTGAAAAAATATCTTGCTGCATCCACCGGAATATCATCAAGAAGATTTGAAAGGGAAATCATCTTTCCCGTCCGCTTTGACATTCTGACTTCAACACCGTTTTCAACGAGCTTCACCAGCTGCATCAGTACAATATCCAGTCTGTTCTCCCCGTCGAGTCCGAGCGCATCAAGCGCTCCCTTGAGACGAGCTACATGGCCGTGATGATCTGCTCCCCATACATTTATCGCTTTATCAAATCCACGGACTTCCAGCTTATTCCTGTGGTATGCAATATCTGCGGCAAAATAGGTATAGAAACCGTTTGCTCTGCGGAGAACATCATCTTTGAGATCAAGTCTTTCGATCTCTTCATCTGACTTTCCGGCTTTCCTTGCTTTATCCGCAAGGATCTTTGATGTTGCAAGCCAAAGCGCGCCGTCTTTCTCATATGTGAAACCGCGCTTTGTAAGTTCACCGACAGTATCCTCTATATATCCGCCATGCAGAACAGACTCATAAAACCAGGTATCATATTGAATACCGTAGCGGGCCAAATCTGAACGCATCTTCGGGATATTCATGGCAAGTCCGTATTCCGCCATGGCTGAATGGCGCTCACCGACATCCTTATTTATGAATGATTCGCCGTGGATATCATAAAAACCTTTGGCCAGATCTTTTATATCATCACCATGGTATCCGTCTTCCGGAAACTCAACGGCATCCTCTCCGAGGATAAGCTGGCGGTATCTTGCATCTATGGAAGAAGCAAATTTCTCTATCTGATTGCCGGCGTCATTAACATAGAACTCTCTCTCAACCTGCCAGCCCGCTCTGTCGAGCACCGAGGCAAGAGAATCACCTAGGACACCGCCTCTGGCATTTCCCATATGCATCGGGCCTGTGGGATTTGCGGAGACGAATTCCACCATTACTTTTCTGCCCCTGCCCTCATTCGACCGGCAGTAGTCAACTCCCTCTCCGGCAATGGATCTCAGCACATCGGCATACCATTTATCAGAAAGACGGAAATTGATAAACCCGGGACCTGCAATCTCCACTGAAGAAAACCATGATCCTGTAAGATCTATGCGTTCCACCAAAGCTTCGGCTATCTTTCGCGGTGCCATATGAAGCGCACGTGCGCCTGTCATTGCATGGTTTGCCGCATAGTCTCCGTTTGTTATATCTTTAGGGATCTCCACGCTTCCTGTAAGTGCAGCTCCTTCAGGGAAGATGCCTGCCGCTGCAGCAGATGCGCATGCGTCCTGCAGCATTTTATCAATGCTTTCCTTCGCCATATGGATCAAGTTGGACATAATCAGATAGCTCCCTGTTCTTTCACGTCAATGATGAATCTGTTTCTCATGGCGACCAAATGCTCCATATTGACAACATAGTCGATCTCAAGTTTTCCGCCACCGGCTCCGAGATCATTTCTGACTTTTCTGGTGTCAATGCCAAGGCGTGCTGTTCCATAAGGTGTAGAATAAAGGAATGCATCCTTCACACCTTCACGAAACTGCATGCTGGAGGTGACAAATCCCTCTCTGTCGACTACTACGCCATCGTCGCTTACCCTGAAAGTGGTGAGAGTGCCGGGCATGCCTGTGACTTCTGATTCCATATATGAAAGGCGACAGCCGTTCTCATCGATACTCATGACACCATCTGTCATGAAATCGAGCGTTTCCGAATCCGGCTGGTCATATCCGTGGACACTGCGGATGGATATGAATACCTCTTTCTGTTCCATAATAACTGTCTCCGTTATAGGTTCTGAATTTGCACGTCAAATAATATACAGCATAGCAAGTGTGATTACAAGTTCTTTTTGACCACTGCGGCAGGCTGTGGTATAATCCGTTTCCGCGGGATATGATGCCGCTTGAAAGGAAAAAGGTTATGCATGACGAACTTACGAAAAACGACATTAGGAAGATGCAGGAGGAGCTCGATTACAGAACGAACGAGCTCATGCCTGAGCTGATAGAGGAAGTAAAACGCACAAGAGCTTTCGGTGACTTGAGTGAGAACTTTGAGTATAAAGCTGCAAAGCAGGCTCAAAACAAAAACAGGAGCCGCATACGTTATCTTGAAGGCATGATCAAGACCGCCCGCATCATATCCGACAGTTCTAAAGCAGATGAAGTGGGTCTTTTTGACATAGTTGAGATTTTTATCCCAGAGGACGATGAAAAGCAGACGATACAAGTGGTAACCACTGTGCGCTGTGACCCGAGGAAGGGGCTTATCAGCAAGGAATCCCCCTTCGGCATGCAGGTGCTCGGGAAGCATGTAGGCGACAGATTTACCGTTAAAGTAAGTGAATCATACAGTTATGACGCTGAAATAATCTCCATTACCAAAACCGAGGACGATGGCTCTGCTCCCCTGCTCGGATTCTGACGATTCCAGAGACGATCTACTTATTAATAAATAATTAAATCTCCGGTATCACAGTCAGTATCATTTACTTTTTCTTCAATTAATAATATAATCATGCTGCGCCGCACCCGCTTAAGGGGCGACAGCAGGAGGTATAAAAATGAATAAGAAAACCATCAGCACGCGCACTCTCGTCGGTGTAGCCATTTTTACTGCCATCGTTTTTGTATTACAGTTTTTCCTTGGCGCTTTCATTCGATTTGGAACTTTCTCTATCTCACTAGTTTTGATTCCTATCGTAGTTGGTGCTGCCCTTTATGGTCCATTGTGGGGAGCTTGGCTTGGCTTCTTTTTTGGCTTCGTCGTGTTAATATCAGGAGATGCTGCTGTTTTTCTCGGAGTAAACCCGCTTGGAACGATCCTTACCGTTCTTGTTAAAGGTGCTCTTGCCGGATTTGCTGCAGGTCTTGTTTTTAAGGCATTGGAAAAGAAGAACATCTGGGTCGCTGTGATATGTGCTGCAATAGTTTGCCCAGTAGTGAACACCGGCATATTTCTCCTTGGGTGCTTGCTGTTCTTCCTGCCTACAGTCAGCGGGTGGGCAGAAGCAATGGGTTTTGAAAACGTCGGCACATATATGATAGTAGGACTTGTAGGGTTCAACTTTATTTTTGAACTGCTCTTTAATGTTGTTTTCAGTCCGCTGATCCTCCGGCTCATCAAACTGGGGAAAAACAGGCCGCAATATACAACATAATATGATAATAAATTTCAGCTGCTTCTCATTTGAGAGGCAGCTGTTTTCTAATTTCTTGTCAGATCATATTTCCTGGTTTATACTGTACGCAAATTCAAATGGTACCGGCTTGAATCGGAGGATGTATGAAAGAACGGCCTATATTAAAAAACAAATACTATCTCTATCTCACCGAGTTTTTCGCGGGTGTTTCAGTTATGGCTGTGGAACTCGGAGCCAGCCGTTTGCTTGCCCCGTATTTCAGTTCATCCCAGATAGTCTGGACTATAATCATCGGTACCATAATGATTGCTATGGCTCTTGGCAACCTATACGGTGGAAGATCTGCTGACAAGAATCCGGATCCCAACGTGCTCTACAG
>JAIKVS010000215.1 GCA_024685535.1 Oscillospiraceae bacterium
GCCTTCTTTTTCTCATTCAGTCCGGCAGAGAGTTCGCTCGTGCAGCGCAGGACTGCGGGCAGGATCTCCCGCTTTGCCATATCAGCCATGGTGAGCGCTTCGATCCGCACGGTGCGAACATAGTTTTCCATGGTGATCTCATAGCGGGAGCGTATCTCCGTCTCGGAGAATATGCCGTGCCGTTCCAGCATCTCCATGTTCTCCGGCACCAGCACCATCTGCAGTGCATCCGGCGTGGTCCGCAGGTTCAGCAGACCGCGTACCTCTGTTGCCTCTTTTATCCATGCCTCGTCATATCCGTTGCCGTTGAAAAGAATGCGCTTGTGGGTGCTGATATTTTTCTTTATAAGTTCATGCAGGCAGGTGTCGAAGTCTCCGGTGCAGCCTTCAAGCTCATCTGCAAACTGCCTCAGTGCCTCAGCCACGGCGGCGTTCAGCATAATATTCGCGCAGGAGATGGAGTCGTTCGAGCCCACCATGCGAAATTCGAATTTATTTCCTGTGAAGGCAAAGGGCGAAGTGCGGTTTCTGTCTGTTGTATCCCTGTTGAAACGGGGAAGAACGTCCGCTCCGAGACGAAGTCTCTGTCTTGAAGTCCCGGCGTATGGGCTGTCGGTTTCTATAGCGTCCAGTACGGCTGTCAGTTCATCTCCGAGGAACATCGAAACAACGGCAGGAGGCGCCTCGTTTGCACCGAGCCTGTGGTCGTTGCCGGCTGAAGCCACGCTCAGCCTCAGCAGTCCCTGATATTCGTCCACGGCCTTTATAACGGCCACCAGGAAAAGGAGAAACTGTGCGTTTTCATATGGTGTGTCGCCGGGGCTGAGGAGATTTATTCCCGTATCGGTGGACATGGACCAGTTATTGTGTTTGCCGCTGCCGTTCACTCCCGCAAAGGGCTTTTCATGCAGCAGGCACATCAAACCATGTCTGCGGGCTACTTTTTTCATTATTTCCATCGTGAGCTGGTTGTGATCCGCTGCGATGTTCGTAACTGTAAATATCGGCGCAAGCTCATGCTGGCAGGGGGCGACCTCGTTGTGCTCGGTCTTGGCGTAAATGCCGAGCTTCCAGAGCTCCTCGTTCAGATCCTCCATAAATGCCTTAACGCGGGGCTTTATAGCGCCGAAGTAGTGATCCTCCAGTTCCTGTCCCTTCGGAGGCTTTGCCCCGAAGAGAGTGCGTCCGGTGTAGATAAGGTCCTTCCGCTTCAGGTACATCTCCCTGTCCACGAGGAAATATTCCTGCTCCGGCCCTACATTTGTTATAACCCTCTGCACATCGCTGTTGCCGAAAAGGCGGAGAACTCGCAGCGCCTGGCGGTTGAGCGCCTCCATGCTGCGCAGAAGGGGCGTCTTCTTATCCAGCGCTTCGCCGCCGTAGGAGCAGAACGCAGTCGGTATGCAAAGGGTCTTTTCCTTGATGAAAGCATATGAGGTCGGATCCCATGCCGTATAGCCTCTTGCCTCGAATGTGGCACGCAGGCCGCCGGAGGGGAAGCTGGAGGCGTCCGGCTCGCCCTGTATCAGTTCCTTGCCGGAAAACTTCATGATAACGTGGCTGTCCGGAGCCGGTGAGATAAAGCCCTCATGCTTTTCAGCGGTTATTCCGGTAAGCGGCTGGAACCAGTGGGTAAAATGGGTGGCTCCGTTTTCAACTGCCCAGGCGCACATTGCGTCCGCCACGGCGTTAGCCACCGAGAGATCGAGCTTCTTGCCTTTGCGAATGGTTTCCTTCAGGCTGTGGTATACATCGGCGGATAAGCGCGCACGCATCACCTTGTCATCGAATACCATGCAGCCAAACAGTTCGGGTAGTGAACTCATCCTGATTGCCTCCCTTATGGTAATATTTAATTACAGTATCCCGGAAAAGCCGAAGAGAGGCACACCGGCCCCTCAATATGCGGTTATTTTAACCTTGCGGGGCGGCCATGGCAAGCATTTTTGTATTGAAGACCCGCTTATCATTTGCCGGACGTATAATTGCACAAATGTTTTTCAAATAACTTGGGCAAATAGTTAAAAAATTAAGCAAAATGTCCTTAAATGCGGGCATTGTAAGGCAAAATAATACACAATTCGTATGATTGGCATATGCAGACCCTATCCCTGTAGAAAAGTACCCTTGACAGCATTTTTTCCCTCGTGTTATCATGCGCGTGTATTTAAATATTGTGTTGCAGCAGTGTTCTTTGATACCAGGGGCCTCGTGCCCCCTTAAGGCATCGGAGAACATTTTTCATTTTCGGGAGGCATTTGCCATGACTAAATATGTGTTCGTTACAGGCGGCGTTGTTTCAGGGCTCGGCAAGGGTATCACTGCCGCCTCTCTCGGCAGGCTGCTCAAAAGCCGTGGACTGAAAGTTGCTGCGCAGAAGCTTGATCCGTATATCAATGTGGATCCGGGTACCATGAGCCCCTATCAGCACGGCGAGGTCTATGTTACCGAGGACGGCAGCGAGACCGACCTTGACCTTGGGCATTATGAGCGCTTTATAAATGAGGACCTGAACCGCTATTCGAATCTCACTACCGGAAAGGTCTACTGGAACGTGCTCAACAAGGAGCGCCGGGGAGAATATCTGGGGCAGACGGTGCAGATCATTCCGCATATCACTCAGGAGATAAAGGACTTCATCTATCATGTAGGCGAGGAGACCGGGGCGGATGTGGTCATCACCGAGATCGGCGGCACCACCGGCGATATCGAAAGCCAGCCTTTTCTGGAGGCTGCAAGGCAAGTGAGCCTGGAGCAGGGCAGGGAGAACACTCTTTTCATCCATGTCACTCTCGTTCCGTTCCTCCGCGGCAGCGATGAGCACAAGACCAAACCAACCCAGCATTCAGTGAAGGAACTGCAGGGAATGGGAATATCTCCCAACATCATCGTTCTGCGCTGTGATGAGCCGCTTGAACCGGAGATATTCCGCAAGATCGCCATGTTCTGCAACGTAAAGCCCGACTGCGTTATAGAAAACAGGACCCTGCCCATCCTTTACGAGGCGCCGCTTATGCTGGAAAAGAGCGATTTTTCCCTCATAGTCTGCCGCGAGCTCGGACTTTGGACAAGGGCGCCGGAGCTGGATGACTGGCGGGCTATGGTGGAGCGGATCAAATCAGCTTCGGCTGAAGTGACGATCGGACTTGTTGGTAAATATGTGCAGCTTCATGATGCCTATCTCTCTGTGGCTGAAGCGCTTCGTCACGCCGGCTATGCCTGCGGGGCAAAAGTTGAGATAAAGTGGATAGACAGCGAGACCGTCACCGACAAAAATGCTGATGAGATACTGGGCGGCTGCGACGGAATAATAGTTCCGGGAGGCTTCGGCAGCCGCGGCATTCCCGGCATGATAGTCACTGCCCGCTGGGCCAGGGAGAAAGACGTGCCGTATCTCGGGATATGCCTCGGGATGCAGATAGCGGTGATAGAGTTTGCAAGGAACGTATGCGGACTTGAGGATGCGGATTCCGGCGAATTCAGCGCCGGTTCAATGCACAAGGTGATTGACTTCCTGCCTGACCAGAGCGACGATGTGAACAAAGGCGGCACGCTCCGCCTTGGCGCGTATCCCTGTCATATAGCGGATGAAACCGTTATGCTCAGATGCTACGGAACTTCGGATATACGCGAGCGCCACCGCCATCGCTATGAATTCAATAATGACTACCGTGAGCTGCTGCAGGAAAAAGGCCTCTGCCTCTGCGGGCAGTCACCGGACGGTTACATAGTCGAAGCCGTGGAGCTGACCGGAAAGCGCTTCTTCGTTGGAGTGCAGTTCCATCCGGAATTCAAGAGCCGCCCGAACCATCCGCATCCGCTGTTCAAAGGGCTCATTTCCGCTTCAATGGAGGGGTGATACATGGAGAAGATCCTTATCCTTGATTTCGGCGGCCAGTATAACCAGCTGATCGCCCGGCGGGTTCGCGAGCAGAATGTCTACTGCGAACTGCATCCCCACGATATGCCTCTGGAAGATATCCGCCGCTTTGACCCCATCGGCATAATCTTCACCGGCGGACCCCACAGCGTATATTTGCCGGACTCGCCAAAGCCTGATCCGGGCGTCTATTCACTGGGTGTTCCCATACTCGGTATCTGCTATGGCTGCCAGCTTCTGGCGTATGCCCTCGGCGGCTCTGTCACTGCCGCAGATGATGCCTCCGCCCGCGAATACGGCAAAACCGAAACTGTATTCGATCCATCCTGTGCCCTTTTCCGCGGCCTGCCCGCAGAAGGCGTCACCTGGATGAGCCACGGCGACTATATGGCGCGGGTTCCTGATGGATTCCGTCTCGCGGCTCATTCGGCATCCTGTCCCACTGCGGCGATCTGTGATGAGATCAGGAAGTTCTACGGTGTACAGTTCCACCCCGAAGTCAGGCATACAGCCTACGGGCGCGAGATGCTGCATAACTTCCTTTATGCCGTCTGCGGTGCTCGCGGCGACTGGACAATGGCGGATTTCAGGCGCAGAAGCATTGAAGAGCTGCGAAGCCGCGTTGGAAACGGCCGGGTACTGCTTGCTCTCTCCGGCGGGGTGGATTCTTCGGTGCTGGCGGCGCTTCTTAGTGAAGCGATTGGCGATCAGCTCACCTGCGTCTTCGTTGACCATGGTCTGCTTCGCAAAAACGAAGCTGATGAAGTTGAGGCGGCTTTTGCCGGAAGGACGCTGGACTTTCGCCGTATAGAAGCGGGATCCCGCTTTCTCGAAAGGCTGCGCGGCGTCACCGAACCGGAGGAGAAACGGCATATCATCGGCGGGGAATTCATCCGCGTATTTGAAGAGGAGGCGGCAAAGATCGGGGCGGTTGATTACCTTGCACAGGGGACCATCTATCCGGACGTCATCGAATCAGGGCTCGGCGAATCAGCTGTTATCAAAAGCCACCATAATGTCGGCGGTCTGCCGGATAACATGGATTTCAAGGGAATCATCGAGCCGCTGCGCCTGCTTTTCAAGGATGAGGTCCGCCGTCTCGGACGGGAGCTCGGCCTTCCCAAAAGCCTTGTTTCGCGCCAGCCTTTCCCAGGCCCCGGGCTTGCCATAAGGGTTATAGGTGAGGTAACCGAGGAAAAACTTTCGATCCTTCGGGAGGCGGATGCAGTTTTCCGCGATGAGATGGCGAAGGCCGGACTGGATCAGTCTGCCAGCCAGTATTTTGCCGTGCTTACAAACCTTCGCTCCGTAGGCGTTATGGGCGACGGACGCAGCTATGACTATGCCGTTGCGCTGCGAAGCGTGCAGACTTCAGATTTCATGACCGCCGACTTCACGCGCCTGCCATGGGAACTGCTTGACCGGGTCTCAGTACGGATAGTCAACGAAGTAAAAGGCGTCAACCGTGTGCTCTACGATATAACTTCCAAACCGCCTGCAACAGTCGAGTACGAATAAACATAAGAACTCCCACCCGTATAGCGGAGGGGAGTTCTGTTTTCTGCTTCAGCTTCAATGGAGAAGTGACGCATTGAGAAAGGAGGAAAGGCAGTTTGCGCTGTGTCTTGCATCTGCACTTAGCGCTTGATATAATTAATTAAATACGTTATTTAAGGAGGATAGTTCATCATGTCATTTAAAAAGAGGATCATACGTCTTCTGGTGCTTGCGGCGCTGGGCTGCGGATGCTACTTTCTCTGGAGATCAACTGCTAACGTTTTTGCAAAGCTGTTCACCATGGTGTTTTCAGTTCTTTTCTGTGTAAGTGCGGTAGTTACAGTTCTAAGCCTGATCAATGCCAAGACCCACCGCGGTAAAACGCTTGTAACGCTCATTTCGAGTCTCGGGCGGTATCTTGCTGCTATCGTGATACTTTGCTGGGGCCTTTCGATCCTCGGAATCGATGTCTCAGGCATCCTTGCAGGCGTTGGGATATTAACGCTTGTTGTAGGCTTCAGCGCTGAGAGCCTGATAGCCGACGTGATCACCGGCATATTCATGCTGTTTGAAAACCAGTATAATGTCGGCGACATAGTTGAAGTCGGCGGCTTCAGGGGCACAGTATGCGATATCGGCATCCGCACAACGTCTATCATGGATGTCGGCGGTAACGTAAAGATCATCAACAATTCCGAGATGAAAAATATTCTCAACCGTTCCGACAGAGTGTCCATTGCCGCCAGCGATATCGACATTCCGTATTCTGCGGACCTTGAGGCCCTCGAAGCCGAGATTCCTCAGCTTCTGGAGAAGATTTATCTGAAGAATACAGTCTCAATGCGTTCAGTCCCAAAATATCTCGGTGTTCAGCAGCTCGGCAGTTCCGGCATAACGCTCCGCTTCATTGTTGAAGTAGACGAGCAGGACATCTTCAACGGCACCCGCATACTTAACCACGACCTCCTTCTCGGTTTCAGAAAGCTGGGAATAGAAGTGCCCTTCACTCAGGTCGATGTGCACAACAGCTGATGGAAAGTCAGATGGACGAATTCAATAACGGACTGACAGAAGACCGGGAATTCAGCCAGCCTGAAAGCAGCGCCGAATATACCGTTCCTGCTCCGGAAACAGAGTTCAGTCAGGTGAGTTATGAGGCAGTTCATTCTTCGCAGAAGGAAAGCGGCATGCGCAAGGTCAGAAGAATGGCGTACTATGCTGCGGCTGCGGCGGTTTCTCTCGGTCTGCTCACAGCAACGCCTCCGGAACCGCCAAAGGAGATCGTGGAAATAAATGATCCCAATGTAACCGATTTTGCTGTAGTCAAGCCTGAAGATCCCTGTACTCTCTATTATAACGGGTTCATATACTATAATGATGTCCAAGACGAGGCTTATGAAGAATTTATAAGCAAGCTGTCAGATATGACATTTATTGATTCCGGCTTCTATCTCGTAACTCCCGATGGCACTGAGACAAAACTTGAACCATCTCCTGTTTCAGAATTCTATCGCAGTGCTTTCGTGCCTGGAACGCACTATAGTGAAGATGGCAGTTTTGATGCTTATTATTTGAGCGAAGATGGGGATAGTTTTATGATACCCTCTGGAATGGAGGGATACGGCAACCTGGATTCTTTTTTGGAATCGGCAGCCATTGAGCCATTTCAGGAAGGGTCAATGCTGAAGGAGATCTCCAGTTATGAATATGACGGAAAAATCTATCGATTATCTGCGAGCCGGAATGTTGAGTGGTTACCGCCGGAACAGGATATCGATCTGAGTGTTGATATAGAGCCCGGTGACGGAACATACAGTGAGATGAATTATCGTTTGCTGTTCCATCCACAGAGCGGAGATGACCACGAGTATATTTTTGGCGAATACGATGGCTTCGTGCTCGATGAAGACTGGATCAATGACCGGCTCCAGTATTTCTTCCTGGCAAGTGATCAGGGACTGATGGCAATTCCCAGTTTCTGCACGCGATGGTATGATGAGAACGGTAATTTCCTGAAGTCCGGATGGACAGGCATTGCTGAAAGAGATATTATCAATTGGCCGTACCCCTCAATGGAACGTTCGGGAAATGACTATATTTTCACCTACAGCGGTCCTGTCCGAAGCGATGCGGCAGATCCTGCAGCTGCTTATTACAGTATAGAACTGATGCTCATTGACGCATCTAATGGATGGAAATATATCATAGAGTCCGAGAAATTCCCGGTTACAGGCTGAATATCGGCATATAAACAGAAAGGCTGTTTCAAGTGATGCATATCACCACATGAAACAGCCTGTTTCTTTTTCCGGTGTCTCATTTCAGCTTCAATGGAGAAGTAATGCGCAGATAATATCGGTTTATGTGGTTTATGTATAAGAGCGCTTTTTGAAAAAGTTTTCCATGATAGATATTTACTTAAGTTTCCTTTAAGTTTGGAGTGATATATTCTCTCCAACCTCAGAAAGGAGAAATAAGTAAATGAAAAAGATCATCGCAGTAATACTCTCAGCTGCATTGCTGCTTTTTACATTGACCGCATGTTCATCAGCAACGGCTTCCGCAGCGAACGATACTGCTGCCGAGGCCGCAGCTACGACCGAAACCACAGAAAACAACAAAGAAGAATTATCCGGTGAATTCCCCGGTGAGCCTCCCGAAGGTGAATTTCCGGGCGAAGCTCCCAAAGGCGGATCCAACGGTCAGCCCCCTGAGGGCGATCCTCCTGAAGCGCCTCCGGAAAGCAGTCACGGCGGCGGAGAAGGTGGGCCCGGATCTTCCGGAGGAAGCAGCGCGGACATAGATTATAAAGGCGCAGTTGAGATAACTTCCGCTGCAGATCAGAGCGGAAAGACCTATTCCAGCACAACTGCCGATGAGAGCGCCCTTCTTATAAGCACCTCCGAAACGGTTACCGTCACCGATCCGACTGTTACCAAGACCGGCAGCTCCGACGGTGGTGACAACTGCAATTTCTATGGACTGAACGCAGCCGTTCTCGTTAAGGACGGCGCTGCAGCAACCATCACGGGAGGCACCATCACAAGTGACGCCTCAGGTGCAAACGGTGTGTTCTGCTACGGCGGTAACGGCGGAAAGAACGGCGCAACCGGCGACGGGACAACTCTTATCATCCGCGATACTTCCATCGTTACCACCGGCAGCGGATCCGGCGGCATAATGACCACCGGCGGCGGCATCACCTATGCCTATGATCTGGACGTTACCACCTCCGGGCAGTCCTCAGCTCCCATTCGCACCGATCGCGGCGGCGGAACAGTCGTTGTCGAGGGCGGCAGCTATACGTCCAACGGACTAGGCAGCCCGGCCATCTATTCAACAGCGGACATCACCGTATCAGATGCCGAGCTCACGTCAAATCTTTCGGAAGGCGTCTGCATTGAAGGGCTCAATTCCATAACCCTCAGCGAATGCGACCTCACCGCCAATAACACCAAGTGCAACGGCAAAGCCACGTTTCTCGACTCCATCATGATCTATCAGTCCATGTCCGGAGACGCAGACAGCGGCACCAGCCATTTCACAATG
This sequence comes from Oscillospiraceae bacterium, assembly GCA_024685535.1. GTDB lineage: Bacteria > Bacillota > Clostridia > Oscillospirales > Oscillospiraceae > Limivicinus. The sequence goes on from JAIKVS010000215.1 coordinate 8,927, forward strand.
ACCGGCGGCAGCCTCACCAGCCTGAGCGGGCATGTGTTCCATGTCACCAATACCAATGCCGTGATCACACTGGAAGATGTTGATATAGTCAATAAAGACAGCGAGGATATCCTGTTCTCCGTCTGTGCGGACGGCTGGAGCGGCGGCAGCAACACTGCATCCCTCAAAGCCATAGATCAGGAGCTTTCGGGAGCAATAAAGGTCGGAAGTGATTCATCTTTAACCCTTGAACTGACTGAAGGCTCAAGCTTCACAGGCAGCATAGACGGCAGCATCACCAATGCAAAGGGCGAGACCGTCTCAACAGAGACTGGCGCTGTCTCCGTCACGCTTGACGGCACATCCACCTGGACCCTCACCGGCGACAGCTATATCACTTCCTTCAGCGGCAGCGCTGCAAACGTTATATCCAACGGATATACTCTCTATGTAAACGGCACTGCGCTCACCGGAACGAAATAAACAGATACCAATGCATCAAAAAACGGGACAGGTCATTTCGACCTGTCCCGTAACCGTTTATTTCAGCTTCTCAAGCCAGCTTCTGAGCATCTGCTCGCTCCAGCCCTGCGCCGCAAGCCGCAGTATCATCCACCGGTGCTGCGGAAAATCAGCGGCAAATCGCTCCGCCCAGTCCGGAGCGGAGACGAAGGCGGATCCGACCTGAGGCGGAGTTTCCTGCGGCTTTCGCGGCTCCTCTTCAACTCTTGCTCCGCAGAACATGCAGAATACCGACCCATCCGGGATCCATCTTTTGCATTCAGGACATATCATTCGTACTGCACCTCCGCATCGCTGGGTATCCTCTGAAGGATAAAGTCCCTCACAAACGAAAAGTCCTCATGCGAGGCAAAAACCGCTGCAGAGCCGAAAACAGGGTAGAGCTCTATCATGTTCCTGTTAGTATAAACGATAACCTTTTTAATGCTGCTGAAAGCATAGGCGCTGTTGTATCTTCCGAGGCGGAAGAAAATGGAGTCCTCCGTCATTATATAGCTCTGCTGCCTCTTGCCGGCGTTACGGTTGAATAACCAGCATACTCCTCCCGCCACGGCCAGCGCGCCGCCGCAGGAGAGGAGGGTAACTTTCATCATTTCTCCGCCCATTGCAATGCTCATGATCATAAAAAGCGCGCAAATTCCGCCAACAACGCCGAATACTATCCTGAAGGTCTTGCCCTCATATCCGGCGTCTATGGTTCCGGTCCAGTGATATGCGCCGTGTTCGTCTCTTCGTATCATGCTCACTCCTCAGCCGCCTCCTTTTCTGTTCTTTTATAAAGAGTATAGGCTATTATCCGGCATAACACAATCATGGATTTCCGGCTGCGTGAAAATGATGCGGAAGCTTTAAATACTGCATTGCCTATATAGTCTGCAGATGGTATAATCAGAAAACAATTTTTTAAAAGGGCGGTAAAAAAAAGAAAATGATAAGAAAAACTCTGTTCCTTATCCTTGCTGCCGTCATGCTGTTCTCACTGGCAGCCTGCGGCATTTCTAATACTCCCTCTGCCCCCGATGCACCGGCTGTAACGCTAACGCCGGCTCCCGCGGATCAGCCTGATGCCCCCGTTCCGGCGGACGCAGTGCCTGATGCAGCTGCCCAGGCGATCGATGCGCAGCTCGTCCTTCTCTTTACAGATATGGGCGTCTGGAATCAGGGCAGCGCCTGGAAGTATTCAGTAACTGACCTCGACCATAACGGCCGCCTCGAGATCATCGCGGCGAAGAACGATGCCTCCGACCTTACCACTAACCTCAGAATGTGGGAGTTCGGGAACGATAAAAAGAGCCTTGCTGAGTGCAAGGTACAGGATTCGAACGGCAGCTTCCCCGATGTCATCACCGACAGCGCCGATACCTTCTATACCAACCAGAGCGACGAATGGGCTTATTTCTTCTATGACAACACTCTCTTCACCGGAGGAGCAAAGACCGTTAAATGCTCCATTGAGCTGAAAGACGGCGAGCTTTCAGTCACTGAGTATGCCTACGAGATCACCCTTGCAGATCCTTCCGGAAAGGCTATAGTTGCCCATACCGATCTCAACGGCATTGAGATCTCCGCTGAGGC
>JAIKVS010000197.1 GCA_024685535.1 Oscillospiraceae bacterium
GAGCATATATATTGTATTCAAAACCAGCTGAACAGACAAGTACCAACATTTATGTAAGGTACTTTCCCGGAGGTAAGCTATGGAACGCAAGAATATCAGTAACGCAGATTTTTACGAAACCGGCTACAGCTATACGCTGTCACTCATTGCGGGAAAGTATAAGCCTATCATCCTTTACTGCCTGATGGAGTATGAGCCGGTGCGTTTCAATGAGATGCAGAGGTACCTGAAGAAGGTCGCGGACAAGACCCTGAGCCAGAATCTCAAGGAGCTTGAAGCGGATGATCTAATAGTCAGGCATGTTTATCCCCAGATCCCGCCAAAGGTGGAATACAGTCTGTCCGATCGTGGCCGCTCTCTGGTGAAGGTACTTGACAAGCTCTGCGACTGGGGTAACGAAAACAGAGAAAAATGACCCTCTGAACGTTCTGAGTTCAGAGGGCTGTCTTATTATAAGCTGCATTTATTTGACCGTTATAACGATCTTGCCTGTATCAGTGCTTATCTCGCATCTGCCGCCGGTCACGGACTTCGGTACACTCACCTTGCCCGTATCCGATTCCGCGAAGAAGGTCTTTTCGGAGAGCAGTGTTCCGGTGACATCTCCAGTGTCTGTTTTGACAGAGATCTCAGATGCATCGCAGGCATCGAATTCCACATCTCCCGTTGTTCTGGTAATGTTGAAATCGCCGGAGGCCACAACATTTTTCATATTCAGATCCCCTGTAGTACCTTTAGAGGCAAGGTTTCTGCAGGTGATGTCCCTCAGGTTTGTTTTTCCTGTGTCCACTTCAGTGAGGATATCTCCGTCACATCTTACTGACGCTACGTCTATATGTCCGGTGGTCGTCCTGATCTTCAGTCCTCCGGCCGTTATATCCTCTATGGTGACATCTCCGGTGGTAATCTGAATACTGAGCAGTTCATCTGCAGATGCAAAGCACTCCACGTCCGAAGTATCGCTCCTGATATCCATGTTCTCAAAAGAGAATCCTGCCGGGATGGATATATCTCCGGTATCAGCATTTATCAGGAGTTCATCATAGCCGCCTTCAGGAAGATACACGGTGGTCTCCGGCGTTCTGGTATGAAAACCGAAGCTGACTCCCCATTTCCGCTTATCGATCTCCTTTATTACAAGTGTGCCGCCGGAAACAGTGACCTCATGTTCAGTATTTTCATCTTCGAGGCATACCACCTTGCACTTTCCGTCATCTGACGGAACGAAACGGATCTTCTCTGCTGAAGCCTCCACGGATATGCTGCTGAAATCGTCTTTTACTGCATAGGTATTCATCTCGTATTCACCGCTGTCGAGTTTTCTGAAGTCGTATTTCATGGATGCGGCAGCTGCAGCACATATGACTGCTCCCACTATGACGAGCGCAACAGCCACGATTATCATCACCTTTTTCATTGTTCTCCCGTCTCCTTTCCGATGAACATGTTCTTTATCACCAGGACCATTTTCTTAGTCAGACGTATCAGAGCCTTGGTAAGCTCCACACAGCCATAGAACAGCAACACTGCAAGGCCAGCGCAGATCACCCCTGCTCCGAAGGAAAATCCGGCTGCGGCGGGGTTGCCCTGTACAAGATACCAGACTGCCGCCAGAATTCCGCCTACGGCGCTTGCCGCAAGTGACAGATCGATCGCCCAGAGGCTTATCATTATCGACCAAAGCACTATATAGAGTGACAGGCCTATTGCAAAAGCAGATATGAGCAACGGGAGCCACAGCGGAAAGCCCAGCACTATAAGGACTATCTCCCAGATTTTAAGGCCCCGGCTCTGCCTCACCTTCTCCTTAACGAGCGCAGAAAGCGGCACTTCCTCAAGTATCTGGTCCACTATCTCATCCACAGTGCCTATCCCTGCCACTGCTTCCTCTTCGCTCAACCCGTCTTCCACGCGGTCGTCTATCATCTCGCCATAGAAGAACAGGCGCTCTTCCAGGTCTGCCTTCGGGAGCCCGTTCAGTCTGCTTCGCAGTTCGTTCAGAAACTGTTCCTTATTCATCGGTGCCATCCTCCTTGGTAATAAATCTGTATACCGCCATGATCTCCATCCAGTCGTCTTTGAATTCCTCAATGCGCTTCAGGCCGAGCTCAGTTATATGATAGTATTTTCGAAGCCTTCCCTCATGTTCCGCAGTACGGACCGTGAGCATCTTTGCCGATTCAAGCCGCTTGAGGATCGTATACAGCGTGGATTCCGACATCTCCATATACGGCTTCATATCCTTAATGATCTTATATCCGTAGGAATCTTCATCCTTGATAGCCGCCAGCACACTTACATCCAGCAGCCCACGCTTTAACTGTATATCCACAATATACCTCCTTTCCTGCAATACATCCTGTTACGTTATACTTCATCTAACGGTATACATCGTATCACGAGGTATTTGTGCTGTCAATATCCTATTAAAAAATTTTTTTCAAAATCTTTCAACAGTACCCCGATGCATCAAAAAAGCGCCTCCGAAGAGGCGCTTTCCCATATCATCCTGTTATTATCTGCCGCAGAGGCTGAGCGGAAGCTCCATATGATTGGCCTCCAGCAGAGAGCGGTCGCGAAGTATCTCAGCGGCGGGGCCGTCTGCTGCGATGCGTCCCTCAGAAAGAAGTATGACGCGCTCACAGGTATCGAGGATCATGTCCAGGTCGTGAGATGTGATGATCTTTGTCTGCTTCAGCTCTCTTATTGTGTTTATCACTATTCTTCGGTTATACGGGTCCAGCGCTGATGTCGGCTCATCCATAAGGATAACCTCAGGCTCCATTGCGAGGATGGTGGCTATGGCGGCCATGCGCTTTTCTCCGCCGGAGAGCTTGTGGTTATGGCGGTATTTAAGTTCTGTCAGTCCAAGGCGCTCAAGCACCGCATCCACGCGCTGTTCAGCATCTTCTCTGCTCACCATATAGTTCAGCGGGGCAAACATCATATCCTCAAATACAGTAGGCATGAACATCTGATTGTCGGAGTTCTGCAGGACGAAACCGAGTTTCCTCCGGACGGCTGAGAGGTTTTCCTTTCTGACTTCGAGTCCGTCCACGGTTATTCGTCCCTCTGCCGGAAGAAGTCCGAGCAGCAGCTTCATCACAGTTGACTTCCCGGCACCGTTTGCGCCTATCAGTCCAACAGCCTCGCCGTTATTTATGCGGAAGGAAAGGTCTGTTATCACCGCTTTGTTCCGCTCATATGAAAAACTGACGTTTTCGAATGATATCATCCGCTTCACCTCACCAGTATCTGCCCGAGCAGCTGCGATACGTCAACGAAACGCAGCGTTATAAAGAGAGCAGCACTCAATATAAGATAGATCCCATCCTTTAAAGAAAACGGTCTGACCGGTGCGTAATGGAAATGCTGATGGTAGCCTCTGAGGAGCATGCTCGAATAAAGTTCCTGCGCTCTGTCCATACTCCGCAGCAGAAGCTGGCCCAGGAAGGATCCCCATGCGGATACATGTATGCCTTTCTGGCCGGGAGCTCTGAGATGATACGCGTCAGTCATTATCGCCAGCTCCTCAGTCATCACTCCCACATACCGGTACGTGAGCAGCAGGAGCGTTACCAGCGTTTTAGGAACATGCATCTGTCTCATTGCAGCACAGATGGTATCAAATGGCGTTGTCGCTACGAGCAGAAATGAAGCCATAAGGCACAGAACTCCCTTTAGCATGAGCGTTATCATGCTCACCACTCCTCCGGACACGCCGAGCGTACCTATGCGGACGATCACCTCCCTGTCGAACAGGGGGTTGAACAGGCCGACGGCCATAACCAGCGGCAGAACTATCCTCAGCTTATAAAAGCAGGTGCGCACTCTGATGCCGCTGATCTGAAAAAGCAGGACCGGCCACAGAAGCATCGGTATCAGACCGCTCAGCTGATATTTGCCGAATGACATTACTGTTAAGATATATGCAATTGTGCTCAGCAGCTTTGCAGCCGCGCTCAGGCTGTGGACAGGCGAATCCAGCGCTGCCAGTTCATCCATTGCGCCAAGCTCACCAAGCGCTTTTTCCATTTTGTTCATCAGATGTTGATCCTGTTCTGCAAAGAAATGCAAACAAGGGGCGTGCTCTCACGCCCCTGTTTTTTATACCGGGTCATATTCAGCCTTTATGTTCCTTTTTCTTTCTGAAGAAGCCTCCGGCCAGACATATCAGCAACGCCGCGCCTGCCACCATAACTGACCCCACTATACCTGAAACCGTGGTGCCTGCAGGGCTTTCACTGTTGGCAAAGGAATAGTCCGGAAGGAAGGATGTGGCCTCCTGGATGCTTGCGGCGGTGTCGGCCGCTTTGCTTGAAACTCCGAAATCATCCTCATTGAGGCCCATGTTGGCCGCGTAGCCCCCTTCCTCATTGCCGAACAGGGCCCACTCCAGGCCGTCGGGATTTGAACTTGCCAGCAGGCTGAGTCCGCCGCCCACCACCAGCGCAAGCACGGCAAGGATGGCAACAGTGGTAACAAGAGACTTCTTGTTTTCAGCGCCTTTTCCCTCGGCTTCAATATCGCGCAGCAGCTCCGGACGTGATTCAAACACGAAACACAGCACTGCAGCAGTTATAAGGCCCTCAACCAGTCCGATGGCCAGATGTATGGGCTGCATCAGCGCCACAAACGCTCCGAAGGGAAGCTCTGTTATTCCGGAAAGGCTGGTCTCAAGTACAACGGAGAAGGCTCCCAGCTGCAGCGTCACAACACAGCCGATTATCGAGGCCGCTATTATGCGCAGCCTCTGCGCAGATCTGCCGCTTCCGAACCAGCTGCTCTTAACAATCGGTCTCCAGATAAGGTAATACCCCACAAAGCAGCCGTAGAAAGCCATGTTCCAAATGTTCGCCCCTAAGGCTATCAGGCCTCCGTCAGCAAAGAAAAGACACTGTATGGCAAGGATGACTATCATTGAGAGGAAGCCTGCCTGCGGACCGAGCAGGGCCGAAAGCAGCATACCGCCGCACATATGCCCCGAGGAACCGGTTCCGGGGATGGTATAGTTTATCATCTGGCCGGCAAAGACAAGTGCCGCCGTAACTGCCATGGTCGGCAGTTTCTGGGGTTCATCGTCTTTTTTCAGCTTGTGGATGGAAACGCCTGCGGCAACTCCGGAAGCAACATACATGGTTGCCGCCACTGCTGGGGCAAGCAACGCATCTGCCATATGCATATACAGCACCTCTTTTTTTAGTAATTTACTTCGATGAACCGATTATAGTGCCGTAAAAATACGCTCACAAGCCCCCTGGGGGGATATTTTTTTTATTCTCCTGCAAATAGATATAAAAAGAGCGCCTCCGGAGAGGCGCCCATATGTTCTTCCGTCAGGTCCCTGCCATCACCCTGCGTATGACTTTCTCGCAGCGTTCTCTGTTATATACCACGGGAACCGGATAAGTGGGATTTGCCTCCTTCAGTGCCCATGTGATCATCTGGGGAATGTCCTTCTCCTGAATAAAGTCAAACCCCGTGGGAATCTCCATCCGGGCGTTCATTGCGCGGATCTCACGGATAAAGGCCTCTGCCTTTTCCTTTTCCGTGCCTGATGCGGTAGTGCCGGTCAGTTCTGCAAGCCTTGCAAGCTTTGGATATACCGCTTCGCCGTAATCCTCCAGCACTATCGGCAGGATGACCGCATTGGCAAGACCGTGCGGGGTATTGTACAGACCTCCGAGCGTATGGGCAATGGCATGGACGTTTCCGACGCCGGCTCTTGTAAAGGCAAAGCCTGCCTTGTTGCTGGCGATAAGCATTTTTGTCCGTGCTTCCATATCGTTCCCGTCGCGGTAGGCACGTTCAAGATATCTGAATATATCCACCGTAGCCTCTTCTGCGCAGCGCAGGCTCTCTTTCGTATTATAAGTCCAGCAGACATATGCCTCGACCGCATGGGTCAGCGCATCCATTCCCGTGGTTCCGGTGATCTTCGGAGGCAGACCGCGGGTCATTTCAGGATCGAGCACTGCATATTTCGGCACGAGATGAAGGTCCATCAGGGCATATTTATGATGGGTGGCAGTGTCGGTTATAACTGCGGCTATGGTCGTCTCGGAGCCGGTGCCCGCCGTTGTAGGCACCGCAATGAATGGCGGCAGCTTTTTCCCGACTCTGAGAAGCCCCGCCATCCGGTCAAGAGTTTTCCCCGGCCTCACGACCCGTGTGGCAGCCGCTTTTGCGGCATCCATGGGAGAGCCGCCCCCTATGGCGATGAACCCGTCGCAGCCGTTATCCACATACAGGTCCCGGATCTTCTCCACGGTATCCACAGATGGGTTAGCCTCCACCTCAGCAAACATCACATAACCGATGCCGGCTTCTTCCAGTGCCGCAGTGATCCGCGGTGCAAGCTTTTTCCCTACGCTCGGTCCGGTGACGATCATAGCTCTGTTTACCTTCTCCTGTCTGAGAAGTTCCGGTATTCTTCCGGTACTGCCGGTTCCGGATACCTCAATCGGTCTGCGCCAGTAGAGACAGCGCGCCCCGATATTGAAAACTGCCTGGAATGAGCGGTAATATGCTTTTTCTAACATGATTTTCCTCTGAACAATTTTATTTAATTTCGGCTGTCAGATAACACCCAGCGGTATGAGCACTATCAGCAGCAACGCCACAAGACCCCATACGCTGATGAGGAAGTTTTTTCTCTTCTTGGGTTCCATGTCGGGAACATAGTTGCTTGCCAGGAAGAACGGGATATAGGTCGTGATGAATACGGGCAGGACACCCCACCATTTATATACCCATATAAAGGAATGGTTGCTGGTGCCGGCAAGGAAAGACTCAAACAGTGCAAACAGCAAGGCCATCTCTATGGCTCCCACCAGCTTGCAGCTTATTCCCTTTCTGCCGTTGCCGGCGAAATAGCGCTTGCCTCTGTCCTGCGGCAGCATTTTGAACGAGATCATTCCCGCAATTGAGAACATCATTGAAAGCTCCCAGCATACGCCAATCAGCAGGATAAACGTTGTGGACTCATTCGAAACGGACCAGAGCGGATACCCGAACACATGGCCGATCAGAGCATTGCAAATCTCATACAGCCAGTGAACTCCATAGAGCGCCAGTCCCGCGCATACCACTTCCGTGTTCTTTTTGTTGATCTCCGACCAGTATACATAGAAAACGACCGCGAGGATAAAGATGAATGTCCAGTTGAAATTCTCCGTGCTTCTGACACGGATGCTGTTCACAAGATCCATGGCGGTTTGCGAACCGTCTCCCCAGAAAACGAACATGCAGTGATCCTCCCCTGTTAAATTTTATTTACTCTCCCGATATTTCTCCAGGAGTTTCTTTAACAGCTCATATCTCTCCCGCTTGCCTGCATCGCCGAACTGCTCTTCTCTGTGCTGCTCGAAGTTTTCGGTATACTCAAGCTCCACGTCCTGGAACTGCTCGCTCGTCAGATCGAAAACGAATTCTCCCAGCTTGTTGAAGCAGTGGAACCCGCCTTCCGGGAGCGGCACGCCGTATACCTTCCCGCCGAAAAGATCCTGGACCAGGAATGACGTTATGGTGCACTGTCCCGCGGTCGGGTTCTCCGGAGACCACTGAGGCTTGTATTTCGGGCCGCAGGTCTCAAGACACCATACATGCTCCAGATCAAGGTAAAGGTCACGGATCTCCTCCGGCACAGCCTCCGCTCCAAAGAAGCCGTATGAGCCTTTTTCATCAGTATACTTTGTATTCATTACTTCTCCTATGCTATCTGTGCAATTAATCTCTATTACT
>JAIKVS010000018.1 GCA_024685535.1 Oscillospiraceae bacterium
GCTGTTAATATGCCTGCTGCTGGTGATCATAATGATCCCGCAGTGGTCTGCCGCTGCATACGGAGACAGCAGTCCTGTCTATAATTCATCAGGCAACCTGAACGGGACGCTCTCTGTTGACCCTGTCGATGAAAGCGACGGATTCACCGCCGTGATGTATAACAACAGCAACGGCCTGCCAACATCCGATGCAAACGCCATCGCTCAGACAGGGGACGGTTTCATCTGGATAGGCAGCTACGCAGGCCTTGTCCGTTACGACGGCAATAACTTCGAGCGTATAGATGCCACAGCGGGCATAGCGAATGTGCGCTGCCTCTATACAGACAGCAAAGACCGCCTCTGGATCGGAACGAACGATTCGGGCGTGTACCTGATGGCGAAAGGTAATCTTAAGAAGTGGGACAGATCTGACGGCCTGCGTTCCGTGAGCATCCGCTCGATCGCGGAGGATGATAAGGGCATCTTTTATATCGCAGGAGCCGCCGGAGGCATTGCGATGATAAGCTCCGGCTTTGAGCTTACCGTGCTGGAAGATCAGCGCCTGGAAGGCCAGTCGGTGCCGCAGCTTCGCCGAGGGAGCGATGGCATTGTCTATGGCTTCACCCAGGATGGTGACCTGTTCACATTGAATAACGGCGAGATAGTAAGATTTCTCGGCCACAACTCCTCCAGGCTGCAGGATGTCCACAGCATCATGCCGGATCCTGAGCATCCGGGCCGGCTGTATATAGGCACTTCGTCCGAATCTGTCATGTGCGGCAGCTTTGCAAACGGCTTTGCCACCATCACTGAGAGGGATATCTCTCCGCTTTCATCTGTAAACTCCATGGAATATATCGACGGAGATATATGGATCTGCGCGGGCAATGGCATAGGAAAACTGACATCCGGCGGCGTGAAGGTGCTCAAAAATGTTCCCCTGAACAATACCATTGAGCATATGATGACTGACTTTGGCGGTAACCTCTGGTTCGTGTCCTCTCATCAGGGAATGATGAAAATAGTCCCCAACCAGTTCTCAGATCTCTTTGAGCGCTTCGGCCTTTCCGAAACAGTGGTTAATTCCACCTGCGCCTGTGGAGACCAGCTCTTCATAGGCACAGATTCCGGGCTTATTGTCATCGAGGTAGATAAGATAGTGGAGAGCCTTCCGCTGACAAGTGCGATGACGGCTTCCGGCAAGGATCTGCATTCTGATGACCTTTTAAAGCTACTGGACGGCGTGCGCATCAGGTGCATCTTCCGCGACAGCCATGGCAGACTCTGGATACCCGCATGGCGCCGCTACGGTGTTATCCGTTATGACCACGGGGAAGTGATAGCCTTCGGTAAGGATGAAGGCCTCTTCTCAGATGCCGTGCGCACGGTGTATGAATGTGAGGACGGGTCGTTCCTTGTGGCAAATACCGGCGGGCTCAGCATTGTAAAAGGCAACCGCGTCAAAAAGAACTACGGTTCTGAAGACGGAATAGTAAACGGCGAGATCCTCACGGTCATCGAAGGATATAACAATGAATATATCCTCGGCTCAGATGGCGATGGGATCTATATCATCACTCCCGAAGGGACAAAACGCCTCGGGGCGGATGAAGGCCTCAGATCGGAGATAATCCTCCGCATAAAACGCAGCGCAAACGGAGAATTCTACTGGATCATCACCGGCAACTCCATCGCGTATATGACACCGGACTATAAGATTACGACTATCCGTAACTTCCCTTATCCCAATAACTACGATCTCCATGAAAACAGCCGCGGAGATGTCTGGGTGCTGAGCAGCGCCGGAATATATGTAGTGTCTGTTGAGGATATGCTGAACGACGATACGATCGATCCCGTGTTCTTCGGCGTTCAGAGCGGACTTCCCTATGTTGCCACGGCAAACGGCAACAGCGAACTTACACCTGAAGGTGATCTCTATATACCAAGCTCTGCAGGCGTTGTGAAGGTGAATATTGAAAAGCCTTTCGGTCACCTCAGCCATTTCAATATAGAGCTGCCGTATATCGAAGCCGACGGCGAACGCTACTACGCGGATCTTTCCGGCAAGTTCAATCTGCCGGCAAACGCCAGGAAGATAACCATATACCCCTATGTGTTCAACTATGCACTGATAGACCCTCAGGTGTCCTACCGTCTCCAGGGTTTTGAAACCGGAGAGACCACGGTAAACCGCAGCAAACTGCTGCCGGTGGACTATACAAACCTGAAGATCGGCACCTATCATTTCATCGTAACCGTGAAGGACACTATCGGCCATACCGAGCAGACAGAGCTCTTCACCATTGCAAAAGGGAAGGAGATGTCCACAGGCACTATAGGTACCATCATAATGGACAGCGCCTCGCTGCTCATGATGCTGGGCATCCTCATTTTCACGGCTCTCTACCGCAGGCGCGGACGCCTTGAGGACAAAATGTTCCTCGGTATGATACTTGCCAATATCGCACTCACGGTCGGTGAACTGCTCTCCTATACTCTGGAATTCTTCACGCTTCCTCCGGTCAGGGAGCTGATGATCGCAGGAAATACCGTTTTCTATATCATGCTGTCCTTCTTCCCGTACCTTCTGCTGGTCTGGTTCGATTATTTCAGAGACGGGAACAAACACCGCGTGCGTAAAATGAAGATTATTTATGCCATCCCGGTCCTGGTGGTTATCATCGTGATGCTGATTAATCTTAAGACCGGACTGGTTTTCACGATCAGCAGGGAAAATGCTTTCATTCCGGGACCGCACAGATTTGCACTTATCCCGATTGTACCCATTTGGATATATCTCGGGCTCACCTTCATAAATGCGCTCTTTGTGGACAAACGGATGGCTGTTCTCAGCGTGATGCTCGTAGCCGTAAGGCTGCTGTGGGATCTCTGGTATCCTGACATATCCTCGACGTCATTCGTCTTCACGCTGTTTCTCATGTGTCTTCACCTGTTCTTCATGAACCGGCCATATGATGAGGAGGTGACGGAAGCATGATAGGCGAATATGACATCGTATCCTGTTATGCGGATACCGCCGCCCTGATGATCATGGTTACGCTGCTTCTCCTCTCAGAAAGGCTCCGCATAAGGAAAAACGAGCCGCTGAAGATCTTCTTCCAGATGAGCATAGCTCTGATCATCACCTGCGTTATGAGCTTCGTTTGCCATGCAATGGTCCGTCAGCCTGCTGCATGGTGCCATACGCTTGCCATCGCCTGCAGGACGATCTGGGAATGGCTGGCGTTCCTGATCATTGTGCTCTGGAATGAATATGTTGAGCATAAGCTCTATGGCGATGCTAAGCGTCATTCTAACATTAAGCTTTTTTATCTGGTGCCGTTCGGCGTATTCACCCTCGCGCTGTTTTCAAACCTCTTCACAGGCGTTGTCTTTACAGTTACAGAGGATAATGTCTGTGTTACAACATGGTTCTATAATGTGTTCGTAGCTATAGAGGGGATCATTTTTCTGGCGGCTGTCATCCGTGTCCGATACTACGACAGAAACGCGGAGAAGATCCGTTTTATCCACGTGGCGCCTATGATCATCCCCGTATTTCTGGGCGTGACCGTGCAGTTTTTCCTGCCTTACCAGACTGATGTTCTTGGCTTTTCCATCGGCATGGTGCTGCTTTATTTCTCAATGACCGACGAACTGCGCTTCATTGATGATGAATCCGGCCTGTATAACAGCGGCCTTCTCACCTATATCTTCGATCATGCCTTCAACAGGAAAAACCAGGTGCGAAGCGCGCTCAGCATCGAAGTGGACGGCTTTCTCCCTGCCGGATTCGAGATCCTCAGGGATACTCTCCAGAAGGAGGGTGACGTGATACGGCTAGGCAAAAAGCGATTCCTGATGTTCTCATCGCTCGACAGCCGTTCCGAACTGCAGCTGAAGAGCTCCTATATCGAAGAAGCAGTAAACAGCCACAACACAGAACAGCCTGATGAAGAGGTGCGGATGACGGTACATTGCCGTCTGCGCACCGGCGATGAGGAGACTTTTGCATTTATGCGCTCTGTGGTTGAGGATAAGGATGCGGGAGATCCTGTAAAGGGTGTTGTGTCCATGATATCAGAGCTCGACCAGCTTGATAAGGATATGAAGCTTGCGGCAGATATCCAGGACAGCATGCTTCCGGATTCGTTCCCCGACCGCAATGAATTCGAACTTTATGCCATAATGGATCCAGCAAGGGAGGTCGGCGGAGATTTCTATGACTTCTTCCTTATCGACAGCGACCATCTTGCCCTTGTAATAGCGGATGTCTCCGGCAAGGGAATTCCCGCGGCTCTTTTCATGATGGTGTCGAAAACGCTTATAAAGAACCAGCTTACCGCCGGCTGCGATCCGGCCACCGCGCTGGACCGCGTGAATCAGCAGCTGTGCGAGCGCAATTCCTCCATGATGTTCGATACGGTATGGCTTGCAGTGCTTGAGATTTCTACAGGCAAAGGGATAGTCTGCAACGCCGGCCATGAGAATCCGGCGATCCGCCGTGCCGGCGGAAATTTCGAAATGCTCAAGTATAAACACGGCATGGTAGTTGGCGTGATCAAGAACGCAAAATATGAAAACCGCGAGTTCCAGCTTGAGAGCGGCGACTGCGTCTTCGTCTATACAGACGGCGTTCCTGAGGCTACCAATGCTGCAAAAGAGCTTTTCGGTGAAGAGCGACTGTTGAAGAGCCTCAACAAGGATCCCGACGCCATCCCTGAGGATCTCATAAACCGCGTGCACGAGGATGTCTTCATCTTTGCCGACTATGTTCCCCAGTTTGATGATATCACAATGCTTTGCATCAAGTACTACGGTCCTCAGACTCAGTTTAATGATCAGCCTGAACCGAAGAAGGATCAGCAGGTGCAGCAGGATCAGGCGCCCGAAAGTGCCGCCGATCCTGAATGATAAGAGAATAAAAAGAAAAAGAAAAAGAAAAAGAAGGGCAGCTTGGCTGTCCTTCTTTTATGCTTAAATGTGGTTTACATAATCAAACAAACCATATTTACTGACGGTTGATTATTTCGTTAATTTGGCTGAGATCAGGCATGGAACGCAAAGCGCCCTTCCTTGTAGTCACAAGATAGGCCGCAGCATTTGCAAATCGCAGCATTTCTTCAAGCTGTGGTCTGTTGAGTCCATCCATGCCGTTTTCAAGTATATAATTCAGAACACATGCGCAAAAAGTATCTCCTGCTCCAGTGGTTTCAATTGTTTCTCCAAGTAGAAAAGCAGGGACATATACCCGTTCATCGCCGTAATAGCAATAGCTTCCATCAGGCCCTGCCGTAACATTTAATATCCTGATATTGGGGCAGAGCGATCTAAGTGCAGCGCTGCCTTTATCAAAGTCAGTCTCACCTGTCATGAATTCAAGCTCATTGTCGGCGATCTTCAGAATGTCGCATACATTCAGACCCCAGGCTATCTGCTCTTTTGCATCTTCAAGATCACTCCAGAGAGGAGGTCGAAGATTAGGGTCGAAAGATATAAGTGCCCCGGCTTCTTTTGCAAGAGCAACAGCTTTCTTCGTAGCAGCCCGAACGCCCTGGTGAGTCATTGAAAGAGTTCCAAAATGAAATATCTGCGTATCACACAGCAGTTCTGCCGGAAGTTCCGCTTCACTGAGCATCATATCCGCGCCTGGATCTCTGTAGAATGAAAAGTCACGGTCACCACCCGGCAATGTCTTTACAAAGGCCAGCGTGGTATGAACCTTCTTGTCATATAGCAGCCAGTCTGTCGCAATACCTGCATCCTGCGCTTCTTTCTGCAGTTGCCGGCCGAACATGTCATCTCCCACTTTACCGATGAAAGCGCACTTTCTGCCCAGCTTCTTCAGCATGGCGAGCACATTGCATGGCGCACCGCCGGGATTTGCCTCAAGGATTGGATT